>JAFLBY010000254.1 GCA_017302855.1 Candidatus Kapaibacterium sp. | reverse complement strand
TGGTGTATAATCCAATTCTTTGTCAAAATCATCTTCAAAAATCGGCTCAACCACTTCTTGCGTTTGCAAAATGGGCTGTCTTGCACAGTAACCACCAAAGAAGGTTTATCCTGCGACGGCACGAGAGGCATATCAGCACTCTCATCGAAGGTTTCACCATAGGATATATCATGATGGTCTTGCATAAAGTCATCACTGATATTATTCACATCAGCACCTTCGGCAATGATTTCACCGGTGCGTGTATTGACAGCATATTCATCATCATCAAGTGGCGGCAAGTCAAGAGAAGCCGAAACTTTTGTCGGTGGTACAGGAAATCGCTGCGGCGGTAAATCTGTATGGGTTGTCATCGGTTTTACCGTCGTATTCGTCTCACGAGACAAATCTTGCTTTGGTCCCTCATGTTTTGGTAGTGGGGGTTCCGAAACCGATGTCCGAGTTTGTTCCTGCGGTCTTTTAATAACAGGTTCTTGTATAATTGGTTTTTGTTGTGGAGCTTGGTCTTGGGGTTTCATATTTTTCGTGACGCGACGCATGATATTTGCGGGTTCGTCTTCGTCTGCTGCGGAACGTGACATCGTTTCATTACTATGCCGCTGTTCTTCTGATTGCACAGGCATGGTCATCTGTTGTTGAGTTGAATCAGCATCACGTTCGGGGCGCATAAACAGTTGTTTAACATAATCACCGGCAAGAGCGAGTGAATGTAATGCTTTATCAATATCAAGTTCTGCGCCGACAAATAAGACGCTTGTAAATGCAGCAGTCAAGAGAAGGAAAGCACCTATTTTCCCGATAAAGTCAGAGAGTACCGATGCTAAGAATTGTCCTATCGCGCCGCTCCATTCCGGAGAAAACGTGGGCATCCAAGGGGTTAATTGAAAGACACCGAAAATTGCAGCCCCGCAAACACCAAGTATGATAGCAGTTGCAGTTCTTTTCATCACGATACGAGGGATTGTTTGGGTGACAAAGAGATGTTTAGCCCACCAAACGATGATTGCAGGAAGCATTAAGGTGGCGATACCAAATGTGTGATTATAGAGAAAATTAGAAATAACAGCACCAAATAACCCAAGCCAATTCTGTGTTGTATCAGCCTTTGCCCGCATTTCATCATCACCTCTGACAATGCCGGAAACGTCTCTCATACTTAACTCTGCATTTGCCGCATCAGCTTGAGTATATGTTATGAGAGCAATAGGCTAAAAGCATTGAAAACACGGCAATTACTTTCCATTGGCGTGTAAAATCGCGCAGTGGTTCGATAGCTTCTTGTTGTTGAGTCGGCTGAACCGCTTTAGCTGTATTTGTCTTTTTATTGCGCGTTTTTTGCTGTTGCGGTTTTGAGTCTTCCTCAAGTGGCAACACCGAGGGGGAATCATTGTTAGTATATGATAATCCGGGCTGCAAAGAAGATCCGAACTTCCGAACAATGATATTATCGTTTTCTTGATGTCCGTTTTTTTGTTGTGAGGGCATAGTATTTCCTCTAAATACAAGCACTTGCGGCTCTGGCATTATGAACTCCTGAAAACAATGGAAATGATTAGGATAATTCAATCTCAAAAATCATTCCATAAGGAACATAATGGAAAACGCAATGTTGACAAAAATTAGTTGATATGTTATGATATGAACGTGTGCTGCATACCCACGTCTGAGTTGTTTTGCTGCTTTTCAATAGCGAAAATAACACACTGGCGACAAAAGTCGCATGTGAACTTCCCAAAATATTCAAGAAGAGTTGTTATCATGATATGCAAACCAAATGAAATAAGACCGATAAACGTGAGAGACAAAACAACAGAGCAAGAACTATTATAGCATATTAGATTGATTGAACTTACCCTCATTTAGCTTCTTTGGCTACGATGCGGATGGTAACAGAATCATCGGAGAAGAATATCATATTTACTGTCACTTTTTCTTTGCTTTCGTAATTTTGTAATCGTTTTTTCAGCACAATGGAGAATTTCATGAACATAATAGTATGTGTATCGCAAGTACCGGATACCACCACGAAGATTGCCGTCGGAGCAGATGGCAAAACAATTGAGAAAAACGGTGTTAAGTTTATTCTCAATCCTTATGATGAATATGCAATTGAGGAGGGCTTGCAATTAAGAGAAAAGTTTGGAGGCACAGTTACAGCCCTAACAGTTGGCAATGATTCATCAAAAGACATATTACGGACGGCATTAGCTATGGGAGCCGACAAAGCTGTTTTAATTTCAGATTCCGGTAATTCCGATACATTCGGTATTGCACACTCGATAGCAGAGTATGCAAAAACAGTAGTGCCGGATTTAATAATTTTAGGTCGTCAAAGCATTGATTATGACTCATTTGCAATGGCTTCTATGGTAGGCGAATTGTTGAGTTTGCCCTCAATATCAATGGTATCCTCTTGGACTATCAATGGCAGTTCTATTACTGCAGAACGCGATATTGAAGGCGGCAAAGAGGTCATCGAAGCTTCATTACCTTGTGTTATTTCTGCGCAAAAAGGACTTAACAATCCACGTTACCCTAAATTGCCGGATATCATGAAAGCTAAATCCAAACCGATTGATGCAGTCACCGGTGCTTCTGTTCCTGCTCGCGTAACGACCGTTTCAATGGAATTACCACAAACGCAACGCCGAGGTATAATTCTTAATGATAGCGAACATGATATCACAGAATTAGTGCGTTTGCTTCATGAAGATGCCAAAGTTATCTAAATGTCCGACATTTTAATCATTTAATTGAGAACAACATGAAAATTATAGTCTTATTGGAACCATCAGGCAATAGTATAAAAAGATCCTCATTAGAATCCATCACAGCAGCTCGTGCTCTTGGAGCGACATCCATACATGGCTTTATGTATGGTGGAGATGCCAATTCAGCACAGATAGCCGGTGAATATGGGTTGTCCGATATTGCTCATACTCCTGCGACGGAGTATTCTTCAACAGCTGCCGCTACTTCTTTGGCACAATTTGCGAAAAGTGAGTCTGCATCAGCAATTATAGTTGCCGCGAATGCAGCCGGTAAGGAAATTGCGCCACGTGTAGCAGTTAAACTTGAAGCCGGTTACATCCCGGATTGTGTTGGACTTGCTCTAGTTAATGGCTTAATTCAGGGTACCAGACCTGTTTATGCCGGTAAAGCTCGCATAGCTGTTTCAGCGACGACTGCAATGTCTGTTTATGCTTTACGCCCCAATGTGTTTACTGCACGTAAAGCTGAGAATGCTACATCGGTTAATGTACGCACATTTACTCCACAACTTTCTGAAAGTGATACTCGTGTCAAAGTAACGAATGTTATCAGAAATGAAGGAAAACTTGATGTTTTAGAAGCTGATATCATCGTATCGGGCGGACGCGGTCTTAAAGGACCGGAAAACTTCCATTTAGTAGAAAATTTAGCTGATAAACTCAGTGCAGCAGTCGGTGCTTCGCGAGCAGTAGTAGATGCCGGATGGAGACCACATGGAGAGCAAGTCGGACAAACGGGTAAAACGGTATCTCCCAATATGTATGTTGCTTGCGGTATCAGCGGCGCTGTGCAGCACTTAGCAGGTATGTCTTCTTCCAAAGTTATCGTCGCAATTAACAAAGATAAAGAAGCACCTATTTTCAAAGTAGCAGACTATGGCATTGTGGGAGATGTTTTTGATGTCTTGCCTGTCTTATCACAAAAAATTGGCGCAGTAACGGGTAAATAATATATAATCATCAAAGATATAAGGATAAGCACGTATGGAAAAAATTCAATTGGAAGTTCTCGGATTGTCAGCTAACCCCGCAAGTCAGGGAACGTACGCGCTTGTTTTAAAAGAAGTTGAGGGTGTACGTCGTTTGCCCATAGTTATCGGAACACCCGAGGCAATGGCGATAAGCAATGAATTGGAAGGTACTCCACGCC
>JAFLBY010000253.1 GCA_017302855.1 Candidatus Kapaibacterium sp. | reverse complement strand
TTTTCAAAATTTAGGACATTGACTTTTTTACCTACTACGCTACTACCCTTCACAAACTTTATACAAGTTGCAACGGCAGTATTATCATAAATTGCACTATTATGTATTTCACCTGCTGTTGAAGAAGAAACAATCAATGCCTTGGGAAACTTATGTAATAATTGATTAGTGCATAGATGCTCAACGAGTAATTCTTTATTTCCAAAACATAATACCAAATCCGGACAATCTATTGTGTTACCAACAATAGTGTCCGACCAAGCACCATTCTCAAATTTTAACTGCAATACTTTCATTTTTTTTCTTTCATGTAGAATAATTTCAAATTTTATGACTTTTAGATTGTGGAAGCGTTACGGTAAATGTCGTTCCTTGTCCGACTTCACTTTCAACATTAATGGTGCCCGCATGTGCATCAACGCATCGCATAACAATCGAAAGCCCCAATCCGGTACCCTGAACATTACCAACATTGGATGCTCGATGGAACTCATGAAACAGATGTTTTTTGTCTGACGCAGGTATTCCAATGCCTTGATCTTTAATGACAAACACACTTTCTTTTTCATTGACATATACAGTCACAAACACTTCTGAATCATTTGGAGAATATTTATAGGCATTAGTCAGTAAATTAAGCACAATTTGGCGCAACAATCCACTATCTGCAAAAACTGTCGGTTGAGATGTTTTATAAGATATATTAATCCGATTTATGCCGGCATTAGCAAGAACGAAGTCCTCAATTACTTCGTTCATAAATGCGACTACATCTAACTTTAAGGGCGAGAACGTGAGTCTTTGTGAGTCATTTTTTCCAATAAAAAGTACATTTTCAAGAAGCGATGTCATTCTATGTACAGCTTTTTCTATTGTGACTAAATGTTTTTCTTTTTTTTCAGCGGTTAATGTATTGCTGTATTTTTTCAAAAGTTGGGTTGATGAAAGCACTGTGCTTAATGGTGTTCTGAATTCATGGGAAATCATCGAAATAAAATTTGATTTCAACACATACAATTCTTTTTGTTGAGCTAATGCTTCGGCGATAGTTTTTTCTGCTTTTTTTCTTTCGGTAATATTCACACCATAACCAATAACCATAGTTACTTCATTTTCAGAATCAAGCACAGGGTACATATAACGCAAATAATACTCAATATTGCCGTCACTTTTTTTTAACTCTTCCTCCCACACACGAAGTCTCTTTGTTTGAATTACCGCATTAAACAATTCACGCCTGTCATCAGCAATGCTTCGAGGTTTATTTCTATATTCACAATAATCATAATCTGTTTTTCCAATAATCCAGTGGCGAATTTCAGGGCTTCTTATACCAATTGGATTGACAAACAGATAGTGATGAGATTTATCAAACACAGCAATATCAGATGGTATTTGATTGAGAACATTCTCATAAAATTCTCTCTGTTTCGATATTCTTTCTTGATAGCCTATTCTTTCGGTAATATCAGAATATATCCATAAATGTCCTAAATATTGCTGATCAGTAATAGTTGGTATAAACTCACGTTCAAGGCAACGACCGTCTTTTAGCTGTAATTTTTCACCGACGACATGTTTTTTTTCTGCTAATATTGTTTCTATTCTTTGCACGAATTCTTCTTCGTCAATGAATAAATGTTTAAAATTTTCGGCTGCTTGTGTACAGTCAGCACCGATGAGCATTTCCGGGTTATATGGTATTGCAAATAATTCGCAGAATCTTTTATTAACTATTTCTATATGTCTTTTTTCATTTTCTAACAGTACTGCATCATTGAGATTAAGTACCAAATCATGTAAGCGTTTGGAATTTTTATACCCTTGTAATTCAGCTTGCTTTTTATGTGTGACATCTTGCAACACGACAATACACCCCATAATAGTAGTATTTTGCATCAGGGGCTGTACTGTTCCGGAAACCCATTTTGACTCATTTTTTTTGTCCTTTGCGGGCAACTCTACCTCAAAAGAAGAATAGTTTTCGATGCTTGAACGTACACTATTTGTTATTGTATTATCATGATTATGCCATAGTTCTAAAAAATCAGCATCAATTAACTCAGATAAAGAAGCCCCCATCAAATTCACACATTGTTGATTAGCCCATTTTATTGTTCTTTCGGTATTCGTAGTAAGAATTGCAATATCACTATGTTCAAGAGCAGCACTCAAGTTATATAGTTGGTCTTTCAGGTTATTTTGTGTTCTATGTGTGTCAATGTTCTCTGTTTTGGCAATTTTATTGTTTTCAAAGACCTCCGTTATTGATTGAGGTGAACACACCATAAGCAGATAATCGGACTGAGCTACATGCTCGACAGTGGCTTGAAAAGTTTGCCGATTGCTCCTACATTCCAGAATGATTTTAGTGCCCGATACAACTTCATTCAGGTTACATTCGGCGGGTGATACAACCGTAAATTTCTCTGTGAATTGTTCTGGTATGACTAACGGGCAATATTGTAACATTTCATGTCCGGCACAAAGTATAGTCGAATGTGTATCAAGCAATAGAAATCCGGGGATTACTCTTTGCATTTGTTCGATATCTAAATGTAATGTGTGTAGCATTTCATCCCCTGATTGCAATATGATACTGTGTGCAGATGATTAACATATTGCCGTTGTTTTTTACCAAAAGCATAGTCATAGTTTATTCTGTCGTTTAACAGACTTTGTTTTGCAAATTTAGTGAATAATGATGAAGTGGGGTATGAGATTGTACGTAGGTTACCCGATAAAAAAAAAGCCCACATAAAGATGTGGGCTTAATGGCGGGACCGACGAGACTCGAACTCGCGACCTCCTGCGTGACAGGCAGTAAGGCACTGTATAAGATTTGCACACTAAGTTGTTGAAAGTGCAAAACATAAAAACACACCTCTATTGCATCACACCTACAATCACACCTATTTTTGCAACACAAAATCATGCTTTACTCCTTGATTTTTTGTGTTTTGGGCGGCGGAGCGGTAGCCGCTGCCCTTTTTTATTTGAAAAAACCATGATTGAACGCATTAACTTACGAGATGTTAGAGTGTCCGGGCTGGGCGATGTTGTGGAGTACACATTGCGTTATATTAACCCTGTTGGAGAAACCATATACAAAAACTTCACCAACTTTGACGCGCTACTCACTGATGTATATGCGGCTATTGGTTTTAGTTATGACAAATCCGTTGCTATTGTTCACGATCGCGTAAATTGGAATAGATGTAAAGCATATAACGGCAGTGATTACACTTGTAGCTATAACAAAAATTTTAAGCAGTGGGATATAGATGGATTTTTACCTTTTGCGAAAGTGAAAAATATCATCAATGCTTACACAAACCTGTCTTTGAGAAAAGAAAATCCCTTACCGGAGTACGTGCCAGCGTCCGCAACAGCTCCGGCGATAATAAAACAAGTAGCACAAGCGGCAGCAGTTAAAGAAAGCGAAGCAAAAGAAGTGCTTAGTGGTGGATATTATGCTTACAAATCCGGTGAATTGCCCGACGACTTTATTGTTTTTCCGCAACAATACCAAAAAAACAAAGACTTAAGAAAAACCAATGACGATGCACCGTCTGGCGGTAACACACTTGAAAACATTGGGTCAGGACTCGGCGAAATCGGCACGTACCTACTTATCGGCGGGGTTGTACTTGCCGGACTTTATGCACTTACCTTGTTAAAACGATAATGCCAAAGTATATTGAACATAGTCAAGCTCTCGCTGGCGGTAATGCCGGTACGCGCTACGTACTTTCACACATGGCACGTTTGGCAGTCCGTGACAGTAAAGATAATGTTGTTCGCACCATAGCCGCGCAAATTCGCCGTAATTGCAAAACGTTCAAAACCTTAGAAGAAAAAGAGTATTGCGAACTATTCGCCGCTTACAAATATGTTTCTGACAATGTAAAATATATATATGATCCGGCGGACCGTG
>JAFLBY010000252.1 GCA_017302855.1 Candidatus Kapaibacterium sp. | reverse complement strand
GCCGACCGTGCCGCCACACGCGATATGGCATGGGGTATTCCTGTGCCCGCACCGGATGCCGAGGGTAAAGTGATTTATGTGTGGTTTGAAGCGGTACTCGGTTATATTTCCGCAACAAAACAATGGGCAATGGAGCAAGGAAAACCTGATGATTGGCAACGATGGTGGCGCGATAAAGACACACGCTATATTGCATTTCTCGGCAAGGATAATATAGTGTTCCATACGATTATTTTCCCAATACTGCTTTCAGCCAAAGATGGATATATTCTGCCGGATAATGTGCCTGCAAATGAATTTTTAAATCTTGAGGGGCAGAAATTCTCCAAGTCACGTCAATGGGGCATTGATTTGCAAGATTTTCAGCGTGATTTTCCTTTACCGTCGCATACCGATGTCTTGCGCTATACTTTGGCGGTCAATGCACCGGAAACCCGTGACAGTGATTTTACATGGCGTGATTTTCAGGCAAAAAACAATAATGAATTAGCGGCGATACTTGGCAATTATTGCAATAGAGTATTACAATTTATCCATAAAAATTTTGAAGGAAAAACGCCAGCTTTGCCGGAGCGTTATGCCAAATTAACCGAATCATGGAAAATGCTTATCGAAGATTTTCGACGCAATCCTTCGCTGACACGCGAGCAAGCGATTGAAGAACTTGCACCTGCATATTTACGCTATTTTTCCGAACATGATTTTGCACTTATTTCTGCGGTTTATTTCGGAGCAAATGATGCGGCAGCCAATTTTCATCGTTTCCGTTTGCGCGATGCCGTTTTGGATTGTATGAATATTGCCCGCGCTGCAAACAAATATTTTAATGATACAGAACCGTGGAAAACAATAAAAAATGATTCTGATACATGTGCAAAGACATTATTTATTTGCGTGCAGGTAATCCGTTCTCTTTCCGTTTATTTTGCGCCGATTATTCCTCATGTGGCAGCAACAATGCAATCAATGATAGGCGAAAAAATACTTGTCGGTAATCCTGAAAATCCATTGACAACTTCGGCATGGCATAATGCTGTTTTGCCCCACATCACACCATTATCACCCATAGAGCAACCTGTGATTTTATTTGAAAAAATTGAAGATGCTGTCATGGAAGAACAACGTCAAAAATTAGGCGGACAAAAAACCGTGACAACAATGCAGGAACAACCCGAACTCATTACGATTGATGATTTCAAAAAAATACAATTACGCACAGCCACAGTACTTGCTGCGGAGCGTGTTCCAAAATCGGAAAAACTATTAAAATTACAAGTGGACACAGGAGCAGACAAACGTCAAATTTTAGCGGGAATAGGTAAATTTTATACTCCCGAAGAAATGGTCGGAAAAACGGTCGTTGTGGTAGTGAATTTGCAACCCGCCAAATTAATGGGTCAGGTATCGCAAGGTATGTTATTGGCAGCAAATACGGCTGATGGCGGTTTATCACTTGTCACACCGGAAATTGCAGTGGCGGCAGGAGCAGAAGTACGATAATGTATTGTTTTTTTATGAAAGTATTTTCTTTATATCGTTTTGTTTATGTCCTTCTACTGTGCGGATTATGGCTATATTCTGCCGATACAATTTTTGCACAATTTCCGGGTCCGCCCGAAACAGAAGGAAGCACAGCTTTGCACAAAGACAGTGCTGTTTTTATTGCTTGGGCAAAACAATGTACCGTCACACGCGGCTATCAAGATATTGCCACTCCGTCTTTGGGGTATGCCTCTGCGGGAGATGATACTTTGATGCTTGGAAAAGCGGGCGATAATGGTACGGTAAGTCTTGGCGATGGCGGCAGTGTCGTGGCACTATTCGATTATCCTATACGCAATGGAGCGGGATTTGATTTTGCCGTTTTTGAAAATGCCTTTGATGATCGTTTTTTAGAGCTTGCTTTTGTGGAAGTAAGCAGCAATGGCGTGGATTATGTGCGTTTTCCGGCGCAATCATTGATGCAAACCGATACACAAATAGGACCATTTGAAGCTGTGGGCGATGCCACAAAATTGCATAATCTTGCCGGAAAATACAGACAAAATTATGGCACACCGTTCGACTTAGAAGAATTAGCCGGCAATCCCATACTTGATATTCAAGCAATAAAGTATGTAAAAATTATTGATGTGGTGGGGTCAATTGACCCGCAATTTGCACGCTATGACAGTAAAAATACTCCGATAAATGATCCATATCCGACAGCATTTATCAATGGCGGTTTTGATATTGATGCCATTGGTATTATCCATGAAAATAGGACTACGGATGTGCATGAAGAATCACAAAGACACCACAGTGTTTGTATGCCCAATCCCGCATCAGACTATATACAAATAATGGCTTTATCGAATACCATACAAAGCATTGAACTTTATTCCACACTTGGTATGATGAGTTTATCCACAACAAAAACAGAATTTTCCGTGCATTTTCTTCCCTCGGGAATTTATACGGCAATGATAACCTTTGATGATGGCACTGTACACAAAGAACATATTACGATTGTACGGTAAATTGTGTATGTTTTGTCATGATAAATGAAGTTTATTACAGATTTCCAATACATTATTATACGGTATCTGTCTCTCGATTATGATATGCACTACCATAAATTAATGATATTTCTTTTTCGCATACAGTATTGTTCTTATGTAATATGTACAAAATATTTAGTATAAAATATTTCGTCTTTTTTTATTTTGCATGTACGTACATAGTACATACTCAAACAATGAAAGAACCTCTGTGGGTAACTCCTTATGTTGGTAGAGGAATAGAGTATAGCTCTGATGGAACGGTATTTTGTACAATCTCCGCTTACGGTGCTACAATATGGGATGCCCAAACACTAACCGTTCGTGCTCATCTTGCTACGCAGCGTCAGGATATTTCAAAGGTAAAATTTAATCATGACGGAAATAGAATCGTAACGGCAAATTATGACAGCACGGCAATTATCTGGAACACAACAACAGGGATACAGGAACTTATTCTTCGCAGTGCGGTAGGGCGTATTTATGATGCTGCGTTTTCCAAAGACGGCAAACGTATTGTCTTGGCAACGCACAATCAGGCATTGTTATTTGATGCTTTTTCGGGCACTCTTTTAGCACAATATATTGGTCATTCACACAATATCAATTCGGTTACTTTTAATCCGCAAGGTACCGAGATTATTACCGGCTCTGATGATAACACAGCAAAAATTTGGAGTACCGTCAATTATCAACTCATCCGTACACTGAAAGGTCACACAGGCAAAGTCCGTTATGCTGAATTTGACGGAACCGGTGCAACAATTGTTACCGCAGGATATGATAGTGCTGCGATAGTATGGAATGCGACGCAAGGAAATAGTCTTTTAACCTTAAAAGGTCACAGCAAAGAATTATTGGCAGCGAAATTCAACTCGGAAGGCACACAGATACTCACATGGGGCTATGATAATACCGCAAGAATATGGGATAGACAATCCGGAAAAAATATTGCCGTATTACGAGGGCATCAAGATATTGTATGGCATGCCGCTTTTAACAATGCAGGTGATAAAGTTATGACGACAAGCAATGATAAATCTCTTATTTTATGGAATATAGGTAATCAGGTGACTCAGTTATGGAAAAAGGTTTCTCGGGAAAGTGTTGCCGAAGCAATATTCAGTCCTGATGAAAAATATATCCTGACAGCATGTAATGATGGGACGACAGAAATTCTTAATGCTCAATCCGGAGCAAATATTACAACATTGCATGGACATACCTACAGCATTCTCGCTGTTGATATTTCTACAAAAGGTGATAGGGTCGTGACGGCAGGCGGTGAAGATTATTCCGTGAAACTTTGGCGGGCAAGTGATGGCGCATTTCTCACTTCTTATCAAGGTCATAGCAGCAGAGTAAACCATGTGTCTTTTCATCCTTCCGGAGAATATATTCT
>JAFLBY010000251.1 GCA_017302855.1 Candidatus Kapaibacterium sp. | reverse complement strand
ACTGAAAGAGTATGGTTTACTGCAAATACAACTAAAGACAAACTCTATTCTGATTGGATTGGTGAAGGTGAAGATGTTGAGATTTATGTCACCGGTTATGATTGGAAGGAACGTCGAGTATTGGACAATTTTGTAACAGAGCCTGAAAAATCAAATGGTTATGAGTTCTCTATTGAACTTGGAACGACTGGAAATGCTCCTTTGTTCGATGCCAAATTAGAGGTACTTGGTACTGATGGTAACTACTTCACTGTTCCGACAACTGATGTACCTTCTCGCTTAGATCCCAATACAAAATATGGTCCATATAAAGTAAATTTCAAACCGGAATGGGTAGTTAATACTCGTAATGGCGAAAGACCGTATGAAGTGACATTGAGATTATCCGGAAAAGATGGTGGAGCAGATAAGAGTGCGACGAATACACTTAAAGGAATTGGAGTTCAACCACACATTACTATGACACCGCAAATTGATTTTGGTACACTTGAAATCAATACTACTTCTCCTGTTAAATACAGTACAATCACCAGTGATGGTTCGATGATTTTGACCTTGACCGGTACAATCACAGACATACGTATTGAAGGTGCTCCTGATGATGTTGCTGCTTTTAAAATTGATCAAACGTTTGTAAAAACACTCACAATGCCATTTACAATTCCGACTGGAGAGACATTAGATTTGCCAATCACATTCAATCCAACAATTGCAGACAGAAATTATACTGCAATTTTGAAAGTAAATCATGATGCGCCGGAAACTGTGCAAACTGAGTTGTTGGGTAAAGCAAATGTAACAAGTGAAAAATCCGGTACAATTACAGGATTTGATATCAATCCAATTTTAACTTGTGGAACAAGAACAGGTATTGTTGTCTTTAACAATACATCTAAAGATAATGTTGATGCTACCTTCCCTAATCCTCCGGTTGTTTCAGGTAAAGATGCACAATATTTCACGGCTTTAGACACAAAAATTGAAAAAGCCGTTCAAAATGGTAAACAAGAAATTCGCGTAAATTTCTCACCGGATGCTGCCAGAACGTATGAAGCAAATCTTGAACTTGAAGTTGTATGGGTTGATCAAGTCTCCGGTCTAACAATCGGACGCGAAACATTCATTGCTCAAATGACAGGCGAAGGCAGAAATGTTACTTCATTGATTACAGCAAAAGAATCTGAGATAAAAACAGTAAGCTTAGGCGAAATCGCAAAAGATATTCCTGTATATCTCAATGATGATAACTTGAACGAAGTGGGTATTTACCAGTTCAAAATCAGAGTTAAATTTGACCCTGATGTAATTTATCCTCATCTTGGTGCTGATAAAATCAAAACAGCAGGTACTCTTACCGATGGATTTGTCATTGACAAAGCAACGATGGAACCGGGTAAAAACAATGAGTTTTACATTGAGTTTAGTGCTCCGGCAAATAGCACTCAAACATTACAGGCATCAAAAGATAAATCATCGAATGTTCTCTTCAGATTTGATGCTTTAGCATTGCTTGATGAAAAATTGACATCTGTAATTGATCCTTATGAGCTAAATATTGTACGTGCAAGTAATCCTGATGTTAACAGCAATCCTAATGGTGGTTGTTTAACCCTTAATTATGAGCCGGGTACAGTAAGAGTTAATCCGGCTTGTGCACCTACATTGCGTCCAATTAAATTCTCAGGTGAGAGTTTCAATGGTGGTTCAACAACGCGTAATCCGGTAGATGGTGAAGCTACAATTAAATTCTCCGTTGGCTTAGAAGCAAATACTTCTATTCATGTTTATGATGTCAATGGAAACTTAGTTGCGACAGTACTTAATCAATTACTCAAACCGGGTCAATATGAATCATCCTTCAATGTTTCTGATTGGGGTTCAGGCTTATATCAATATCGCATCGTTAATGGTCCTTACAATGCAGTAAATTCATTTATTGTAAATCATTAATTGATTGATAGATTATTCAACCCCTTTTGCTTCATGCAAAAGGGGTTTTTTTATTTATTACATTAGATATATACATGACAGGGGTTTCTGTTGCAATAATTGTAAATCATGATAAAGTTTTACTCTCTCAAAGAGTGAAGTCTGCTCGTTATGGATTAAAATGGGAGTTTCCCGGAGGTAAAATTGAGGAAGGTGAAACACCTGAAGCAGCACTTTTGAGGGAATGTAAAGAGGAACTTGGTATTAATATAGAAAGTTATACATTGTTAGAAAAGCAGAGAATCATTTTCCCGGATAAAGGTGATTTTTATGTTCATTTCTTTCTTGTGACTAGGTTTTCAGGAATGATTGTAAATCATGTATTTGAGCAAATTCGCTGGATAGATATTGAGGATTGCTTACAATATGATCTTTTAGATGGAAATATTGATATCTGCACAAGATTACCGGATTTACTGGAAGAAAACGGGGTGTTCCGTCGTGGGAATCACTGAAAGAAGACTTGTTCTTGAGCAAAATATGCATTATGCTTTACAGATGGCTGAACAAGGGTTAAATGCCGATGAAATACCAGTTGGAGCCATTATCATTTACAAAGGCGACATTATTGCTAAAGCTCACAATAAAACAGAAGAAAATAATAATGCTTTACTGCATGCAGAATTGATAGTATTACAACAGGCAATGTCATTGCTTCATTCCAAGTTTCTACATGAATGCGATTTGTATGTGACATTAGAGCCATGTCCAATGTGTGCAGGCGCAATAGTTCTTTCGAGAATAAACAGAGTAATTTTTGGTGCATTCGACAGTAAAGCCGGTGCATGTGGCTCATTGATGGACATACCTACGCATCCATTACTTAACCATAATCCAATCATGATTGGTGGAATTTTGGAAAAAGAATGTTCTGAGATTTTGCAGTATTTTTTCAAATCAAAACGATAACTATGAACGGAATGTTAACAATTGTGCCAACACCTGTCGGTAATTTGGAAGATATTACTATACGAGCGCTCAAAACATTATCAAAAGCTGATATCATTGCCTGTGAAGATACACGAACAACAGGAAGACTGTTAAAACATTTTCAAATTTCTCCTCCTAAAACGGTTGCATTTCATGCTCATAATGAACAACAGACAGCAGAATATCTACTTAATGAAATAGAGTTTCATAAAAAGAAGGTTGCATTGGTATCAGATGCCGGAACACCGGGTATCTCTGATCCGGGTGCTTTCCTCATTCGCCAATGTCTGGATAGGAAGATTCAACTTACTGTTTTACCGGGACCCACGGCATTGATTCCTGCAATCGTTATGTCCGGATTAGCGTCTGAACCATTTACTTTTTTTGGCTTTCCGCCACATAAAAAGTCGCGCAATGCATTTATTCATGAAATTAATGAACATGCATACACTTCCATAGTCTATGAAGCACCTACTCGTGTCCATGATTTTCTTCAGAGTCTGGGTGAAGCGGGCGGTGAAAACAGACATGTATTTATTGTGCGTGAGATTAGTAAAATGTTTGAGGATTATAGATTTGGAACTGTTTCTGAGTTGCTGAATCAATGGTCAGACGAATCTATGTCCAAAGGGGAGTTTGTTATTGTGATTGCGGGCAATAGTTACCAAAGTCATGAGAATAGCTAATTTTGTATATAATTATATGAAAAGGTAGCGAAGTGCTTATCACATTTGAGGGGATTGACGGAAGTGGCAAAACGACACAAATCAATCTATTGAAAGAATATTTAGAACAAAAAGGGCATAAAGTTCTTTGTTTGCGGGAACCCGGAAGTACATCAATCTCGGAAAAGATAAGAGAAACACTCTTAATGAGTAAAGAAGACATTTCGCCCATCGCAGAAGTTATGTTGTTTTGTGCTGCAAGGGCGCAATTGGTCAGTTCGGTCATCAAACCGGCTTTGAGTCAGGGGATAACCGTGATTTGCGATAGATACTTGGATTCAACGGTTGCATATCAAGGATACGGACGAGGAGTCAGTATTGATATCATAGATTCTTGCAA
>JAFLBY010000250.1 GCA_017302855.1 Candidatus Kapaibacterium sp. | reverse complement strand
TGGCTTCACAACGATATTACCGGCTACTTCAAGTCGCTCTATCGGTGCATCTTCATTGATACCTAAGGCACCAGATGCTGTAATGCGCAAACGTTCTGCATTATTCGTCTTTACGATAAACGGCTGACTATTCGTACTTCCAATAAATGAAGTGCCCGACAAATTGCTATTGCCTATCGTTTTCCATTCTTTTAAATCTGTCCAACTCAAATTATCATTATCATCAGTCACAAGGGCGCTGCCCGCTGTGCCACCCGCAGACGGAAGAGTATAAGTTATTGTCGCACTTTGGTTTGTTGTGCGGAATGCCGTATAGTTAGCTCCCGAAGCTGCACCAATGCGTAATTCAGGTGTACCGCCCGTATTGGTAATCATCATCTGACGTGCAACACTCAAGCGTACAGCCGGGTTCGTTTCGCCGATACCCACATTGCCTGTGGACAATATGCGCATACGCTCAATGTTATTTGTCCGCATCACCAAAGGATTATTATTGGCTGTTCCTAACCAACTTGCTGCCGTAGCATTCGGATTGCCTGCCAATAACCATTCTGTGCCCTGATTGAGCAAACCTTCACTTTTGGCTTGTTCGCTCAACCCTACAACTAAGCCGCCGGCTTCGCTTGTGCGTACTTCAAGTCCATCACCGCCACGCATCTCAATATCGCCTTGCAAACCATTAACACGTGTGACCAAACCGCCGCTCAATTCATCGGCTTTTTGGGCTTTCTCTGCTTGGAAAGCATAAGGAACGCTTGTCATCTTCACACGTGAAAACTCTGCACCGCCTTTGATCGAGATACCAACCCAATACTCACGTGAGAAATTCTCCGGTAAGGGGTTCTTCTCGCCCAAATACACATTGAACAAGCCACCGCGTATGGTCACGCGCTGCTCTTCTGTCCAGAGAACTTGGGTAGAAAATTGCGATGAATACAAACTGAATGTCATCAATTGTGCACCATCGGCGGGCACTTTATCGCCCTCGCTGATCACACCTTGAAAACTAATCTGACGAGGGGTGAGCACTTGTTGCTGCGCAACACTCTCACTTATCGAACAGAACATTAAGCCGCATCCTAGAACTAATGCGGATAAACGGGAAGTAAGGGACATAGACCCTCCAAAAATGAAGTAAAAAATAGTGTATGTTTAAGCACTTGTTTGCTGCGAAGTGTGATTGCCGTATAACACACAATGATGTATGTATAGAAAGCAAAATGGTTTACGCCACACAACGTAGAGCGTATTGCTGCTAAAATAATCAAAAAAAAAATCTCATCCATAAAAAATCTACGTATCAATAAGTAAACTTCTCTCACTATAGAACAGAATGCCCCTTCTGAGGACTGTCCATTGCATAGTCCGAAATGCAGGCAATTTATGTTCCAGACATTTGGCGAAAACCACTTTTGTTCCTTCAAAGTCAGTCTAAATCACGAAATTTGCAGATTCTACATTGACAACAACTTTAAGACATAGGGAGGTATCTCATGAAGTGTTACGCAGCTCTTATCTTGATTGCGTATGCGATAATCCATTGCGGGGCTATGGCTCAAACACCGTTTTATCATACGGAAACACATTATAAAGACCATAATTCGGAACCTCGAGAGCATGTGCTTGATATTGAACGTATGACATTGCAAGTACGCTTCGAACCCGAAAAAGGAAAAGTGCGCGGCACGGTAACCCACCATTTCAAGACTTTACGTCAGAACGTAGATTCTGTCCTATTCGATGCGCAAAAACTTACCATCAACAAAGCACTACTTGGCAATAAACCTGTTCGTTTTGTCAGAACTGACAGCACAGTAATTGTGTATCCATCCGCCGCTCTCAAAAGGAATATGCGCGACAGCATCACCTTTGTCTATGAAGCTACACCAAGAAAAGGCATATATTTCATCGGGTGGAAACAGAATGGTCAGCCGCAAACACCCGGAATTTTTACCATTCGCAAACAAATTTGGACGCAAGGGCAAGAAGCCGACCACCGCTTCTGGATACCGATGTATGATGCAACGAATGATAAATTTATTACGGAAACAATTATTACATTTGACTCCGAGTATCAAGTTTTGTCGAATGGGACATTGCTTAAAGAAAAGAAAAATAATGATGGCACAATAACATGGCATTATCGGATGAATAAACCCCATGCCGGATATTTATTAACAATCGGTATCGGTAAATATGCAATAGAAAAAAGGAAAAGTCTGTCAGGCGTACCTCTCGAATTATGGTATTATCCCGAATATAAACAAGATGTGCCCTTTATGTATAAATACAGCGAAGAAGCGATGGATTTTCTCGAAGCCGAAACAGGCATACCTTATCCATGGGAAAAATATTCACAAATTCCCGTACAGGATTTTATTTTTGGTGCAATGGAAAATACCACAGCAACCACATTCGGCGATTTTTTCCATACCGATGCACGTGCATTTATTGATAGAAAATATATTGGTGTTAATGTGCATGAATTGACCCATCAATGGTTTGGTGATTTCATAACGCAACGTGACCCGAAAAATATATGGTTACATGAAAGTTTTGCAACATTTTATCCCAAATTATTTGACAGAAAATATATGGGTGAAGATTACTATGAATGGAATAGACGAGGCGAACATAATGCGGCATTAAGTGCTTCGGAAAAAGATCGTTTGCCCATAGTCCACCCCAAAGCAGGAACCTCACGTATCTATCCTAAAGGTTCAGCAGTATTAGATATGCTGATGCACACTGTCGGTGAACAGCAATTTAAATCAGCTATTGCGCATTATTTGAAAAAACACGGTTATGCCAATGTTGTGACAAGTGATTTTTATCATGCATTTCAAGATACTCTGGGGTTAACCTTAGAACGTTTTTTTGATCAATGGTTGTATAGAGGGGGCGAACCTCATTATGAAATTACGCGCCGCACTATGAATGGCGAAACACATATCACTGTGTCACAAATTCATATCACCGATGAATTAACGCAATTATTTTCCATGCCTATAACAATAGAAGTGTGGTATGATAATGGAAAACATGACACAAAAACTGTGCTGATTGATAAACAGCAACAGACTATTTCTATACCGCATAATAATGGTAATAATGTCGCTTTTGTATTATTTGATCCGGGCAGCATTATTTTGAAAAAAGTGACCTATAAAAAGCAATTTGCAGAATTAGCCGCACAAGCACTGTATGCTCCCCGAATGATTGATCGTTATGATGCTGTTGTTGCTTTAGAAAAAGATTCTTCCGATAAAGCGAAAAAGCTGCAACTCTTCACACAGATTTATGAAAAAAACACATTTCATGCGATTCGCACAGAAATTATCCGACAATGTTCGGAAATAAAAGAGCGCCCTCCTATATGCACTGCACTTATTCATCAGGCATATAAGGATGCTGACGCCAGTGTACGAAAAGCAGCATTGACATATAGCAAACAACCCTTTGCGGAGTGGAAGTCAGACATGGAACAAATGCTGCGTGATTCATCGTATTCCATTGTGGCTTTGGCTTTAGGTAAACTCTGTAGTGCTTACCCCGAGCAAAGTGACACATATCTGAAAATAACAGACGGTGCTCCGGGCATGTTTGCGGAGATTGCCATTAAACGCCACGAGATAGGAGCACGCAATGGTAATAAGAAAGCAATAGAACACCTCACTGACTTCGCCGGTCCCTTCTATGAATTTCGCACACGCCAATTTGCCTTTAATGCACTCAAGCGTAACAATTATTGTGACAAAAAGGTGATTCAAGCATTATTTGACGCGATGGTTAACCCAAATACTCGATTGGCAGGCGCTGCCAAGGACATTTTGGAATATTTTTATCAACAAACAGCTTTTCAATCTGCCATTATCCGCGAGTACGAAGCCGTCGCATGGACATCAGCAGAACGAGATGAGCTAAAAAAAGTAATAAAACGATAGAGTGGTATCAAAAGGCTTTGTATGAAACAAATAGCCTTTTCGAAGCTCTTTAGGGGGTTTAATTGCTGATAATT
>JAFLBY010000025.1 GCA_017302855.1 Candidatus Kapaibacterium sp. | reverse complement strand
CTTTTGCTCCCAGTGATTCCGCTTTACGCCCCAATGCCGCAGCCATACAAAAATTGGCTTCATCATTATTAGGTTGTAGTGCTATTGCTTTTTGTGCAAAAATTAATGCATCATGAAAGTATGTACTTTTTTTATCCTCATTCGTCTCTCGATTACCTATTCTTACAGAATTGATACTTGCACCGCATAATGCTTCAATATGTTGAGGAGAACTTTCCAACACTAAACGGTATTTTTGCAATGCCAGTTCTTCTCGATAGTATTTATCATACCTCTTAGCTTCAGCAAGGGTGTTTTCGATTGATTGTTGTGAATATACAATTGAAATTGAGGTAAAGAAAATGAGCAAAAGTATTTTTTTCATAAAACTGTGTTATTGAGCATGAATATAATATTGAGCACCCAATGGCAACCATGTTAAATATTTTTCCATTGGAATCAGTCCGGAGAGGAATGAGGGGAAAAACAATGTAAAATTCTTGTTTACATTGACGAATCCTGCTTTTTTATACGCATTTACAGCATAATCAGGCGGCAGCAGAACGGC
Source organism: Candidatus Kapaibacterium sp. (assembly GCA_017302855.1). Lineage (GTDB taxonomy): Bacteria > Bacteroidota > Ignavibacteria > Kapaibacteriales > UBA961 > UBA2353. The sequence goes on along the minus strand of JAFLBY010000025.1, from coordinate 26,859 downwards.
ATCTTTATCAAACTCACATTGCTCTATGGTACGCACCGTAACTGGATTCCACGGATTATGTTCAAACATAAATAAGTGTCCGTTTGGTTTTAGCTGTGTACGCAAATGAACAAGTATTTCATGATGCAATTCATGAGGTATATGATGAAAAACATTTGCTATATAAATTACATCAAATCTACCCCAATTCGGAAATTCGCCGGGAGCGAAAACTTGAAATTGTGCTGATGGTATATCTATATTTTCTTCCTCTGCTTTTCGGATTGATTCAGGCGATATATCCACACCTAATGAACTGCAATGCGGGAAGTATTTATGAAAAAATATCTCACTTTTTCCGATGCCGCATCCATAATTTAAGATACGCACGGATGTCGAATACGAAACTGACTGCAAAATACGAGCAACTTCTTTGATCTTATATTCGTCAAAATATGATGGTGCAAAACCCGAACTGGCAATATTTTTTGCATGAAGTTTATCATAATCTTCAGCAAATTCATCGAACTCAATTTTTTGAACTGTATTCTGTTTATCGGACATTGACTTATTTACCGAAAAGTGATAAAAAGGTGGACATATAACTTGTTTGACGACTTTGTATAAAATCGGCAACCTGTGTGTCCATAAGATATATCTCTAATTCTTTGAAACAGGTATAAGAAATTGCCGGTTCCCAGTGATGAAGTAAGTGTCGGTTGAATCCTGCGGCGCCAAGGGTACTGGCAAGCAGACCATCACCAAACATACGATTGACTTCTCCGTGAGGGATCAAAGTGTAGTCTTGATTTTTATTGGCATGTTCTCCTCGATGCTCAAGGAGTTGACGAACTGCACCGAAGAATGGAAAAACGACAAGAATGCCAATCGTCCACGAAGCAGCTAAGACATACCATGACATCAGCATTGCCACAATAACTATTGATCCATTCAATGCAGCACCCAACAGTAATTGTGAGTTCACATTGCTCAGTTTTCTTTGCTGTGTTTGCTCTTTCGATTTCATCACTTTTTCTCGACTTGAGAGAACTTTAAGAACACGAATTCCTGTCATTGACTCGAGTATGTATTTGAATGTTAAGCCGTCAAAATACGAATGTTCAGTATCTTCTGTTGTACCTAGGTAACGATGATGCATCAAGTGTATTGGTCTATAGACAGAAATCTCTTGCCCAACAAGTGCTCCTATAAAGATGTTTGCCAAAGTATCGTTTCTCTTACGATCTTTGGCAATGTTAAAGTGAGCTGCTTCATGAAAAAACAATTGTAAATATGCCAAGAAGTAGCCAAAAACGCCGGCACAAACAACACCGGCAGCAATGTGAATCGCCATTGTTTGGCCTTGTGCCGCAATAGCCACAAAGCCGGTCAACAATAACACAACATACCCCAACGCTATATCTCTCCATACAGTAAAGTACTTTGGCTTTAACTGTTTACGAAACTCCGAGAAAGTGATACCCGTGCTGTTTACAATAGTAGCTCTTTGTATATCTTCAAGTTTTTCAAGTGTAGTGTGCATATAATCCTCCGTTTTTGTTCAATATACAACAAAATGAGCATGAAACAAAGTAAAAATCTCATCCTCTATGCTGAATATTACTGTAATATACAACATTTTTTGTATTTTTGCTGAAAATTATCTATCACCAATTAAGGAGTTCAACTATGAAACGATGCTTCATTGTGCTATTATTGCTTTCGATCGCACCATGCATCACTTTTGCACAGTCGTTCAAATTCCAGGACGACAAGACCTATTCAGTCCATCAATGGGAGCCGGAATCGAATAATGACATTAAGGCGTATGTGATTAACATGACCAATATGCCCCTTTCTATGTCATGGAAATTAGTAAGCGCAACAATAGACTCATTCACAATCTGTGATAATGAGACTTGCTTAGAGGGCACCTTTCCCGGGCGCACATCCATGACAGCTCTACCTCCCAATGAACCGATTGAATTTCTTAAAGTTTCAGTTGCTACTGCTTTACCTAAAAATGGAAAAGCAACGTATCTTGTCTATGCTACGAATGAAGGAGAAGCAGCCGGCAAAGAGTTTACTTTTGAAATCACCAGTACTTCTGCTATTGTTAATGAAGAAGTTCAAACAACAAGTGCATTCGAAGTAATACCCAATCCTGTAGCAGACTTCTTTGCAATTCGAGGCAATAAAGGTGCAGAAATTGCTGTTTATGATATAAACGGAACTTTGGTCTATTCGACAACACTGCAATCCGATCATGACAATGTGAACACATCGAGCTTCGCAAGTGGTGTATATTCCATTAAGTTGTCGCATGGTGCTGTAACGAAATTTACAAGTTTCATCAAGCAATAAGATCTAATGACATAGTTCTTTTGAAGCCGATTACCTCTCAGTAATCGGCTTATTTTTTACTCATCAGCATATCTCTCAGTTGTTGTGCCTCCCACATATCGCCATATTTTTCATGGGCAATAATTAAATTGCGCACCATTCTTTCAATAATTGATTTAACACTTGCAGTTTTAAGCATATCATCATTAAATTCCATTCCGGCTTTCTTTACAAAAGATGCACAATCAGCGGAAGTAAGCATAATTCCATAATTATAAACATCAACATACATTTCTGTATCACAATTATATGCAAGAAAATGTAAAGGTAATCCCACTCCATATACTTCTATCCCGCATCGTTCGGCAATCAACATATATATTGTGCTTAATGAAATTGGTATGCCTTTTTTTTGAGAAATCAAGCTATGTATATATGTCGAGTCTGGATGGAAAAAGTGTCGGTCATCCCCACAAAAGCCCAAATGATGAAAAAATATATCATTCAATGCCATTGTGAGGGTTATGTAATTCGTTTCAGCATTTCTTATATATCGTTGATGGACTTCCAATGCCGCAGTATCGAGCATTGCAGTGAAGTCTTCCGCATTAGTCTCCGGATAACCAAAACTCGACAAATCAATCAAACATTGTTCAAGCTCTATTGCTGAATATGTGTCGTTTGATTGAGAAATAGTGCTCTGTGTTTTTTTTAGATTCTCGGTTTGAAATAATCGAATTACTTCAATAATACCACGTCTTTGATTACTGTCATCACAAGTATGTAGAACATTTCGCAACAATGGAACCACCGTTTTTCCTAAGCAAAACAAAGCTGTTTGAACTTCATGAAGTACAGTGATATCCGTATCATCCAATAAGCGAATCATCGGAGCGATTTTTCTCTTCAATTCATCATACGCTTCAGTTTCTATAGCTATAGTTGTTTGTATATGCACGCTTATAATTGATAAATTTTAGTAAGTTCTTTTTTTAGATATTCAAATGCTTGCTCCGGCGAATCAACAAAGCGAAACAATAATAAATCTTCGGGAGAAATCATACCTGTATCAACGAGATAATCAAAATTAATGACATTGCGCCAAAATTGTTCGCCGTAAATAATGATTGGTATTTTCTTCGAGATTTTTCTCGTTTGTATCAATGTTAGTAATTCCATAAGTTCATCTAATGTACCAAAACCACCGGGCATAATGACAAGAGCTTTTGCTAAATAAGCAAACCAAAATTTTCTCATGAAGAAATAATGAAATTCAAAATTTAAACCGGGCGTTAAATATGGGTTTGGGTGTTGTTCAAACGGCAAACTGATATTTAAGCCAATCGAATCACCTCCGCCGACTATAGCACCTTTATTCGCAGCTTCCATAATTCCGGGTCCACCCCCCGTACAAATTGCAAATCTTTTCTTTTTGGGCAATGTCTTAACCCACTCGGTAATCATCCGCGACAATTCAACCGCCTCATCATAATAACGAGACAACTCAGATTGTTTTTCTAAACGACGTAATTGATAATTGATATGCTCAACTTCGGCAGAACCCGCTCTTTCTAACTGAGACAGAAGATGTTCTTTTTCCTCACTACATTGCTCCAATGAACGAATACGAGCAGAGCCAAACATAACAATTGTATTCGATATTTCTTCTTCTTTGAATTGTTTATGGGGTCCCATGTATTCTGCAATAATTCTCAAAACACGTGCCTCCTCGCTATTCATGAAGTCAGGATCGGAATACGATTTTAATGCCTTTTGGCTAAATCTTTTGTTTGTCATACGTAAATCCCTTTATGTTCGTGATAAATGATATCCGCCATCCACAGTTAATATTTGTCCGGTAATATATGGCGAGCATGTTGAAAAAAAATAGATCGCATCGAATATGTCATCAGCATCGCCATAACGCCCCATGGGAATACGCTGTATCGGCACAAGCCCTGCGTCTTGTTCTGAAAAATCATTTGGCTGACTTATTGCGCCCGGACATATACAGTTGACAATAAACTTTGGTGCTAATTCAGAAGCCAATGATTTTGTTAATTGAATAACGCCGGATTTTGACACATTATAAGCTGTTCTATATTTCCACGTTTCTATCCCGCCAAGTGAAGCAATATTAATTATTCTGAATATACCCTTATGAGCTATTCTGTCTATTAATCGTACAAACTCTCTTGCGATAAATAATTGTGCGCGTAAATTAATATTGTAGGTTGTTTCCCAGTAAGTACTGTCCATATCTTTGAGATTTATCTTTTCGGGAAATACACCGGCATTATTGACAATTATCATTGGAATACATTGTAACTGTTCTAAAGTCTCAAAAATTAGTATGCAATCGTCTTCTTTTGAAATATCACCATATACTATAACAACTTCGGCACCCAATTCACGTACTTCTTTTGCGGTTGTATGCACTCGTTCTTCCGAGCTATGATAATGTAAGACAATAGAATAACCACGTTCAGCATAACGTAAAGCAGTAGCTCTTCCCAATCTTCTTGCACTTCCGGTGATAAGAACCCAAGGTTTACTCATGACTGCGCAATGGAAATGATGAAATATATGCCTGCTGACCCTGTACAGATACAAAGGTATCGTGTATTGCATATTCAGTGCGAATATATGCCAATGCAAACCACTTTTGTTCACTTTCGTCAAAACATACGCTCGTAATATTGCCAATATTCTGAGTATCTGCGTAAACAACATCTCCTTCATGTATTGGATCAGAGCACACAATACCGACAATTCTTTGTTTTACTTTATTGTAGCTGTCTAAACGCGCAATGACCTCTTGTCCTATATAGCATCCTTTTTTGAAATTGACATAATGCAATAATCCTGCTTCTAATGGATTATACGCATCCTTGAGTTCTTTATCAAAAGTCGGCATACCGAACATAATTTTCATGTTTCGATACTCTTCATCATTAAGTTCAGGGTAGATTTCGCTTAGATATTGATGCACCTTATTCACGTTTTCGACTGAAACGATAATCTTAAGCCCTAAACTTTTTATGGAAGGAATACGAAATGTCATACACGATACATTTCCATCAATGCTAACTTCTCTCGGGTGAAACATTGGAACAATGGGCGTGTCATTGTCAAAAAATATCGGCGTCTGTTCGTGAATACTTTCTCCGTGAATTTCGAATTGTGCAAAAGCGGTAGTTTGTTCACTTATTCGTACATCATCCATTATGATAAATTTTTTCAACCATCGAATAACTGTTTCTCCATTGTTAGGAGAACAGAAGCCTAAAGTTCTATCAGCAAAATGGATTGCTTGCACAACATCTATAATACGTCCTTTCTCATTTGTGAGTACAGTTGCAGCACCCGTTTGCGGTAAAAGCGATGCCACGGCATTTGTCGAAAGACGATTGAGCAAATCAAGGCGGTCAGCACCTTTCATCTCTATGACAGACGCTAAATCTGTACGAAAGAAATTTGCCAACGCGGCAATATTATTTTTTTTATGTAACTGTTTTTCCTTTTTCATGTCATTGATATGGATTCATTCAACATTTTTTCCTATTTTGGTTCTGTGACGGTATGGAACTTACTTTGTTTTTACTAATCTTGATACATTTATGATGCAGCGTTTCTTATGTACTTTTTTCATTTTTACCGCTTTGGGGTCAATTCCTTTGATAAGTCAAGACTTCCCATGGAGGGTTTTACTCAAGGATAAAGGACCTGAAAAATTTTCTATTGGTACTCCACTTTATCAATCAACGCTTTTGCTCCATTCGGACAGGTCAATACAAAGAAGACTCAAAGTACGTAAAGAATCCGAATTATTTACCATAGAAGATGCTCCAATCTACGCACCGTATATTCAACAAATTACCTCATTAAAAGGTGTTCAGAAGCTTTTAGAAATCCGCTGGCAAAACTATATAGTCATTAGATGCGACAGTGCCACTGCACAAACTGTCGGCGCATTGCAATTCGTAAAAAAAATAGAAAGAACATCAGTTCGCTTTTCACCTATGTCAACTGCTGTTACCTACACAACTTTTCCTTTGGCTCCCACCAATTTTCCTTCGATAGTATCGCAAGAGAACTGTGGGGGTATCCGCTATGGTACTTCATTTAATCAGTTGGAAATGCTTGGAATCCCTGAGTTTCATGCATTAGGGATGATGGGACAAAATACGCTTACAGCTTTTTTTGATACAGGGTTTCGCTGGAAAAGTCATGTCTCGTTAACAGCCGCACAAATCGTTGATGAATATGATTTTATTCAAAATGACAGCATTACTGCAAATCAAGAAAATGATGTGCCTGCCCAAGATGATCATGGCTCAATTGTGTTATCAACTGTGGCGGGTTTTCAGCAAGATTCACTTATAGGAGCTGCTCCATTTGCTTCTTTTTTGCTTGCTAAAACGGAAGACCTTCCTACGGAAACACGTTTAGAAGAAGAAAATTATGCAGCAGCAGTTGAATGGGCTGAATTACGAGGAGCAGATATTATTTCCTCATCACTTGGCTATAGCCGCATGGACAACACAGATGAATCATATACTTATGAAGATATGAATGGATCACTTCCAATAGTATCGAGAGCTGTTAATGATGCAGTAAAAAGAGGCGTTTTATGTATAACTGCTGCAGGCAATAGCGGAGCAGGTGAAAGAGACAGCACAATTGGAAGTCCCGGAGATGCCGACAGTGTTATAACAGTAGCAGGAGTTATTCCCAATGGTGTCAACGTGGTCGGATTTTCATCGCGAGGACCGACAGCGTCTAAAGTTCCAAAGCCGGATGTTGCTGCTCAAGCATCGGAAGTGGTGATGATGCGTACCGGTGACAGTTTGGGAATTCGAAGAGGTGCCGGTACTTCTTTTGCTACTCCTTTGACTGCAGGTTTCGCAACATTGTTGTTATCTCAGTTTCCGGAAATTGCGCCGTGGGAGGCAAAAAAAAGCGATGTATGCATCGGCTGAAAAACATGACTCGATACCGCATAAAGTATTAGGTTATGGTGTTCCCAAGTTAAAAAAGGCAATGCTCGCACTTGGTCCCGTCATCTCTCACATTTCATCATATCCGGTTGGCAATTATATGCGTATTGTTGCAGCCGTTATGTCCCAATCCCCTCTTGTTTCTGTCGAATTATCAATTGTTTTTGCTGATGAAACTATGGAAAAATCCATTACGATGCTCCCAAGTGACAAATTACCCTTTTATGCTGTTGATATTCCATTACAGCTTTTCAAAGGAAAAAATGCCGGAGCATATATAAAAGCCAAAGACAATAATAAATCGCGTAATTTCCCCTGTAATTATGCCGGTGAACCATTATTTCATATTATCGAAGTTGATCAGGAAAATATACTTTGCGGCATTTCAAAAGAATCTTTACCTAACAAAGCAGTTATTGCAAGCGTTGAATCAGAAGACAGCAAGGAAGCAATAGAATTACATGGTGATATGTTGAGTGTTTCATCAAAACCTACACTTACTCCCGTTGATTGTGCGATTTATGATATATTAGGCAATATTGTTTATCAAAGTGCAATGCAAAATACAGGGAACTTTGTTATTCAATTAGGTACATTACAACTGCCTCATGGCACATATATAGTAACTGTTCGTGACCAGTTTTCACATAAAAGTAAGATTATTTTCCGTTAGCGGATAATACGAAGGAAATCATTATGAAAAAATTTGTTTTTATTATTCTTTTCGTTCTTTCATTTGCGACACTGCAAAAAGCACGAAGCCAAGATATAATTCCGGATAATCTTGGAAAAGATTTTTGGATTGTATTTCCACCTAACTTTCATAATGAACGAAATTCCGAATCAACGCCTACTTCTCAATACAGAGATTCTCTCTTTATCTTGGTTACCGTTGCTAAGCCAACTAATGTTTATATTGAACGAATGAATCGCAACGGTATATTAAGAATTGATACCGTATTTATTTCACAAATAAATACAGTAAAATCATTTTCGTATCCTTGGTTTGAATATGAACTGATAGGTTTCAATGATTCGGGCAAGGACAGTAAGTCATTGCGCCAAGACGAAACCATCAGTATGCAGTATTTTCGCGTATCTTCTGATGAAGATATTGGTGTCTATGCTTTTAATAATGCGCAAACAACAACGGATGCAACATTAGTACTTCCATTTGATGCATTATCGAATGCCTATAGGATTGCAGCATACAATAGCCATAGGACGGAGAACGCAGAAAGGAATACAAGCACACCTTCTCAATTTGTGGTATTAGCCGTGCTTGACTCTACCTATGTGACAATTTCACCCTCAGTTCGCACAATGCGCGGAAAAACTAAGCCATTCACGATTATGTTGAATCGTGGAGAATCGTATTTAATCCAATCAGACGAGAGTAGTAACTTTTATTCAGATATATCCGGTACGAATATATTATCGAGCAAAAGAATTGCGGTATTTAGCGGGCATCAACGTGCTCTAATACCATATACAGTGGGAACATCGCGTGATAATTTATGGGAACAGTTGCCCGGCATTGCTTTTTGGGGGAAAAGTGCAGTTGTTGTACCATTTAATAACGACGTAATAGACGGATACGATAGGCGCAAGGATAATGAGAAAGATTTATACCGAATCTTCGCTCATTATGATTCAACAGAGATATTTGTTGATGGTCAATTTGTAAAAAGGATAGAGAGCGGACAATTTTATGAAGCACCACTATTAAAAGCCTCCTCGATTACCTCAAACAAAGCCATTATGGCAATGGCATATAAATCTACGTCAAATTTAACACGTGGAGTGAATGTGAATGGCGACCCATTTATGGCGCTCATGCCACCCACAATTCAGTTTTTAACTCGATATACTTTTTTATGTCCGACAACTACCGGCAGAGCTATAGGTGGTTTTAATAATGAAAAAGTGTATCCTATCCATTATCTTAACATTGTTGTTCCCGACAAAAGCCTTGATTCCGTGTATCTTGACAATGTAATGCTTCCTCGCACCACGTTTACATCTATACCGAATTCCGGATTTTCTTATGCTATATTAAATATCAAAGAAGGAGTCCATACTTTGCGTTCAAATCAAGCCATAGGTGGTTTTGTCTATGGCTATGGTAATGCAATTTCTTATGGATACGGGCTTGGTCTTCGATTTAAAAAAATAGATAATAATGAACCGGTGATTTCAGGAAAACGTGATTGCTATCAATATGATGCACTCATTTTTGATACATTATTTGCTGATTCATATATAGAAAAAATATTTTGCCCTGACAGCACTAATATAAATATTAAAATAGAAAATCAATTTGGCATATTAACTCAAAAAGGCGGATTTAGAGCCTCATTGGCTAATCCTTTCTTGGATGGATCATGCTTTGTTATTGCGCAAGACTCTATGCAACAACAAGCAAGAAAAAGAGTTGTTATTCCCGGGTTTACTGTTTCTGTGCAAAATAAAAGAGAAAACACTTTTTCTACAATGGAAAAAACATTACGCACCAATAGGCGATTTTGCTTTCCTGTGACAATAGAAAATTATGGTAACTTTAGGCAAACCATCACATCTCTAAAATTTAAAAATATTCAGTCAGGATTTTCTTTATCGGAAACTTTGCCGATTACTTTGCAACCAAAAGATAAAAAAGTTCTTACTGTTTGTTTTTACAATACAAAAGACACTCTCTGGAATGATACACTTGTTATTGTCAATGACTGCATTGAACGAGACATTCAGGCATTCGCATTCAAAGCTATAACGGATAAAAGCTCACCACAGTCTGTTGTCTCATCGGATGACTGTTTACGTAATTGGGAAATTATATTGACAGAAATTAACGTAAATGATATCGGTATATATGACATTGTTGTTCCTGATTCTACACTTATTAACTGCACAGCTTCTGTACAGATAACGGATAGTTCCTTCGCCAGAGTAATCGTGTCGGTAGTGAATGAGTTCGACGATGCCGAATTTACTGTCATTGCAAAAGATTCTTCCGAAAATATATCAACGATTAAGCGGACTATTCCCGGCTATACATTACAATTCACCGGAAAATCAATGGATAAAGATACATGGAATTTCGGAAATGTACCGATTGGTGGTTTACGATGTGATTCAGTATTGCTATATAATTTTGGCAAATTCCCAATTGAATTGCAGCAATTTTCAATAAAAAACAATGTATATTTCTCCATTCCTCCTTCTCAGTTCCCTATCAATATTCCTCCGGGTGATTCTGTCCCGATAGTAATTTGTTATGAACCGAAATATGTTCAAAATACACTTGATGCAGATGGGATTACTTTGCCGTTTAAGTGTATTGACAAACAATTAGAAATTGCCGGGAATGCAGTTCAGTTAAGTGCTTTACAAGCAATACAGTGCGATATTCCGCTTAAAATAAATGCCATTGGTGATAAACAACCATTAATCAAACAATTATATCCTCTGCCGGCTTCCGATAATATAACCATAGATATTGAATCATTTACGACATCGCAACTCCAATGTTCAATTATTGATAATACGGGCGTAACGATTTGTACATATAATACACTCAATGTTGACAAAGGTTTATATTCCATACAATTACCTCTGAACAACATTGTCAATGGCGTTTATTATGTTCACATTACCGATGGTTTACATCTTGAAACAAAACCAATATCCGTCATGCGTTAACATATCATAGTGAGGTTTTTATCCCAAAGCCGCCAAAAGCACCATTAAGTGCCCATGAATTATTACCAAACAAACGCACTTGATAGCTACCTTCTACAAATGTTTTGTCTGATGCTTGGATGATTACTCCTATCGTCACAGCGCCAAAATCTTCGACGAGAATCGTGCGACGAGTGTCAAAATTCGGAAGATTATTTCGCGAACCGAGTCCTTGTGTAATATCAATGGATAATTTAATCATTATTTCTTCAATGCTTTTATGTCCATACTCCGCATGGAAAGTAAGTTCATCTTGTAATTCTTCATGCCGACCGGTATATTTCATTTCACCTTCGAACCAACCATCTGAAAATGGCATACCTACTTCAAGCCCAAACCATTCTTGCAACCCACCATCACTCAAAAAAGGCATTTGAACTGTATCAGCAAAAATACCGTTCGTTGTCCCCGGAGGAATACGTACGCCGGCACTGAGTGAAACAACGGACTTATTACCGTGAAGCAAATATCGCCCACCAAATCCATAATAGGTAAATGTTGCAAGTGACAGAGCATTGCGCTCGGGTTTTCTTAAATATGTAGGACTTTCCGTATCGCGGTCTGTTTCATACGTCTCTGTAAGCGAGAAATATCCGAAAGGCATATCCACAATTGCAGTCAACTTATCTGTCACGCCATACTCAGCATACAAACCACTCATAATTGCAGAAAAATCTAGAGTATAATTGCGTCCATTCGGATAGTACTGAAATAATCTGTCTCCGGGCTTGATTTCCTCTTTCAATACACTGATGCTATTGCCTTGTAAATCCCAGTATCGAGGACTGCTTAGAGAACCAAGATACGCTTTGGCATACAATGTTCCGGCGGGTTGCGTCCATGCTCCCGCACTTGCTTGATTCAAACAACAAAAGAAAATCATTGTGGAAAATAAGAGTATATTTATCATGGCGTAATCTTGTTAATGAAGCTCAAAATTACATTTTTTTTAACACGTTCAATTATCTTTTCCATAATATCGTTGTAATTTTGTGCATACTTAAGCAAAGAACAATGAATAATTCGATTTTTACATCAACATTTTATGCTCATCCGAGCAAGCTGAGAACAACCATCGTAGCCGGTATGTTCACTCTTTTCCTCGTGGTTGTAATGCTCATACTCAATCTTTTGCTGCCTTACCTTATTCATAGCGGAGCCGAGGTCACTGTGCCAACGCTTATTGGAAAGGATATAAAAAAAGGATCAGCAATGTTATCGGAACTGGGATTGCAAATTCAAGAAGTGAAAGAAGTCTATAGCGGGCAAGCACCTGCGGGAATTATTCTTAATCAGAATCCATTACCAAATTCTGTGGTGCGTGAAGGGCGCAGATTATATATTACAGTATCAAAGGGAATCGAAGGCGATGCAATGCCCAATCTTGTGGGCAAAACTATGAGGGAAGCTAAAATTTTACTGATGCAACAAGGCTTAGAGCTTGGTGTTGTTCAATATGAGTTTAGCGAATTGATACAGCATGACAGAATTATGGCACAAAGTGTTCAATATGGTTCAAAAATATCATCAGGCGAACAAGTGTCATTAACTATCAGCAAAGGACAAGAAGCATACCCCGTCCCTTCACTGATTGGTAAAACACTCGCCGAAGCCGAGCAAGCCATTATTGATGCCGGATTTGTGCTCGGCGGTAAAGCGCTCGAACATAATGAAACATATTTGAGTGGCATTGTCATTGCACAAGATCCTGCCGGAGGCACTATGTCACCCAAGGAAATGCCTATAAACCTTACTGTTTCTGAGTAATGATTTATGGTGAATTTACCTTTGCACTTTAAGCGCCCCATGCAATCCTTCCTTCATTATGTTCGATTTGAAAAAGGGTTGAGTGAAAATACAATTATGTCATATTCACATGATTGTACGGTGTTTTTACAATCTCTGCATGACAAGAACATACAGTCGCTTGACATTATAAAGAAGTCTGATTTTGAGAATTTTATTAAAGAACTTACGGAATTAGGTTTACATTCTTCCAGCAGGGCGCGATATATTGCTTCCTTACGGCATTTTATGAAATATTGTGTGTCAAGCGGATTTGTTGTACATGATTATACGGAAACTATTGATTTGCCGAAAAATAGGCGCGAACTGCCGGAAACACTTTCGGTAGAAGAAACATTAGCAATCATTGAACAGCCCGATACGGAGACTATTGCCGGATTGCGTGACCGAGCAATTTTGGAAACGTTATACTCAAGCGGTTTACGTGTTTCTGAATGCTGTTCTTTACGATTAAGAGATATTCTTGAAGACGTTGAAGTATTGAGAATTTTGGGGAAAGGGTCAAAGGAACGAATAGTACCCATCGGAAAAAATGCTTTATTTTGGATTAACCGCTACGCACGGGAAACGCGACCAATCTTTAGTAAAAAAACTATTGCCGGTCAAGATTTTCTTTTTCTTAATCAACGCGGCTCTGCTTTATCACGCATGGCAATTTGGAACATAGTATCGGAAAATACCAAAAAGGCAGGTATTCAAAAACATGTACATCCCCATACTTTCCGACATTCTTTCGCAACTCATTTATTGGAAGGTGGGGCGGATTTGAGAGCAGTGCAAGAAATGTTAGGGCATGCAGATATATCAACAACACAAATCTATACCCATATTGACCGCGAATATATCAAAGAAGTGCACACATCTTTTCATCCAAGAGCAAAATAGTGACAAATATGGCAACATTCGTCGAACAATTTCCAATCTTGGAATGTGGAGTATATAATCTTACAATGTCATGGAAAAATGATATTCCATATGTCTATGATATATGGCGACAAAAATACATTAAACTCACACCGGAAGAATGGGTTAGACAAAATTTTTTGCACTATGCGATGAATAGTAAACATTTTCCGTTCTCTCGACTTCATGTCGAGTATGATATTGTTGTTTATGGTCGTAAAAAAAGAATTGATTGTCTTGTAACTAATGAAAATTTGATGCCTATTGCAATTATTGAATGTAAAGCGCCAAATATAGAAATACAGCAAAAAACGATGCAACAAATCGGAACATATAATATATTATTGAATGTGCCTACGCTTATTCTTACAAATGGCAACACAATTTTATGTTCACAAAAAATACATGACTCGCACAATATTACGAACGAATTACCGGATTATTCAACATTACTTACTCATTAATTATGACACATACTCTCACATCCCCATTTGATATGCACATCCATTTTCGTCAAGATGAAATGTTGCGTGCAATTGCTCCTTTAAGTGCATACTCATTTTCCGGTGGAGTTATTATGCCCAACTGTGTTCCCCCCATTGATTCGGCAGAGAGTCTTTCTCTTTATACTCAGCAAGTAAAGAATGCTATCGGTTCTTATGACTTTACTCCGTTTATGACTTTATTTTTTCGTAATTATACGGAAAAAGAACTTGAAACAGTAAAGGACTCCATTATTGGTATTAAGCTGTATCCGGCAGGCGCAACAACAAATAGTGATCAGGGAGTGAAAGAAATAAGCAAAGCAGAACATACCTTGGCACTTATGGAAGAAATGGGTATTCGATTATTGGTGCACGGCGAAACTCATGGCTTTGTGATGGACCGTGAAAAAGAATTTATTTCAATTTATGACTATTTAGCTAAAAAATTCCCGCGATTGCATATTGTTATGGAACATATCACGACAAAAGAAGCCGTTGATTTTCTCGATAAATATGATAACATAACAGCTACCGTCACTTTACAGCATTTGCTTATTACACTCGATGATGTCATTGGCGGATTAATGAATCCGCATTTATTTTGTAAGCCAATTGCAAAACGATATGAAGATCGCGATGCACTTCTCGCAGCGGCATTGAATGCACATCCAAAACTCTGTTTCGGCAGCGACTCTGCCCCACACCCGATTGACAAAAAAGAATCATGCGGATGTGCTGCCGGCGTTTTCACAGCACCAATTGCATTACAAGTTTTAACCCAATTATTCGAGAAGCATGATGCTTTGCCAAATTTACAGAAATTTGTTTCCGATAATGCAGTGAATATCTACAATCTCAGACCTTCATCGAAAAAAGTAGAGTTATGTAAAAAGCCATTTATTGTGCCTGAAAAGTATCATACAGTAGTGCCAATGTATGCCGGACAGACATTGGAATGGAGTATAGAATCTGTGCAATAATGTTCTTTCTTAGATATAGAAGCCGCAGGAATTAGTCAATTGTTATTTCTGCGGCAATTGTTTTAACGATATCGAGTGCATATTCACGATTTTCGACGGGAATAGACACAAATGCTTTTTTTCCTGATTGCTTAAATTGCGCTCCATTGATGGATGAAATTGCTGCCGCAAAATGAGGAAATACAAATTCATAAAACTCTTTTGCTGTTTCCGGTGGTAATTCAATAATTAATTCTTTTTTCTGATAACTTATACGCTGGAAACCATATTCCATACCGACAATTCGCAACTCTATAACAAAAAGTAAATTTTCGGCTTCTTTGGGTAATCTGCCATATCTGTCTCGTATTTCGGAGGAAATATTGTGTAATTCAGTATGACTTCTTACATTAAACAATCGTTTGTAAAATTCATAACGTTCTGTACTGTCAGCAACATACGTATCCGGCAACAAACAATCCGATGCTATATCAATAGAAATATCTTCATTAACAATTTTCTTTTTCTTCAATTGCGGTTCATCATATCCGGCAAATAACTCACTAAATTCTGTTGTACGTAATTCAGTCACCGCTTCATCAAGTATTTTTTGATATAATTCATAGCCCATTTCGACGATAAATCCACTTTGTTCTCCTCCCAACAAGTTACCTGCACCTCGAATTTCCAAATCACGCATTGCTAATTGAAAACCACTTCCAAGATCAGTGCATTCTTCGAGTGCTTGTAAGCGACGCAATGCTGTTTTTCCGATGGTTTTTACCGGTGGAACAAGCAATGAACAATATGCTTGAGTATTTGATCGCCCTACCCTTCCCCGTAATTGATATAATTCAGCCAGACCAAAATTATGAGCATTATGGATGAACATTGTATTGGCATTGGGTATGTCCAATCCTGATTCAACTATTTTTGTCGCTAAGAGAACATCATATTTTCTTTCGATAAATTTTTCCATAACATCTTCTAATCGCTCGGTTTCCATTTGACCATGAGCAATGCCGCAACGTAAATGAGGAATAAGTTGCACCAATGCAGCATGGTAATTTGTTAAATCTGCAATTCTGTCACTTACAAAGAATATTTGACCTCCTCGGTCCAATTCACGTTGAATAATTTCTTTTACCATATCATTATTCCATTCAGTGATGCGAGTCTGTACGGGCAGACGATTACGCGGCGGTGTTTCGATAACACTTAAATCTCTGGCACCCATCAGCGAAAAGTTTAATGTTCTTGGTATTGGCGTTGCTGTAAGGGTTAATGTATCAATAGACACACGCAAATGTCGTAATTTTTCTTTAGCACCAACGCCAAAGCGTTGTTCTTCATCAATAATCAATAAACCCAAAGATTTTGGGACTATATCCTTACTTAATACTCTGTGTGTGCCGATGAGAATATCTATTTTCCCTTCAGAAAATTTTGCTAAAATTTCCTTTTGTTCACTGCCCGTGCGGAAACGTGATAAAACATCTATGGCTACCGGATAGCGATGTAAACGATCGCGAAATGTCACAAAATGTTGTTGTGCTAAAATTGTAGTCGGTACCAATACGATAACTTGTTTACCGGCTTGCACAGCTTTAAAAGCAGCGCGAATAGCAACTTCGGTTTTACCAAAACCAACATCGCCACAAACTAATCTGTCCATCGGTTGCATTGCTTCCATATCTTTTTTTACATCGGCTGTTGCTTTTGCTTGGTCGGGAGTATCTTCATAAACAAAACCGGCTTCAAATTCTTTCTGCCATGTCGTATCCGATGGGTAAGCATATCCCGGTTTCGATTTTCTCAAAGCATAAAGTCGAATTAACTCGCGGGCAATATCTTTTAATTTTCCTTTGGTTTTTGCTTTTTTTCTTTCCCATTCGCTGCTGCCTAATTTACTTAATTTGGGCGAGGTTTCATTATTGGCACTATATTTTTGTACTTTATGCAAATGATGCAAATGAACATAAAGTACATCATTATTGTCATAAATCAAACGGATACATTCTTGCTTGTTTCCGGCTATGGTTAATGTTTCTAAGCCATCAAATTTTCCTATACCTTTATCCACATGTACAACAAAATCGCCACGATGTAATTGTGCTAATTCTCGTAAAGTAATTCCGGTGAATTTTTGTCCTTTTTTTGATGTCTGAAAATGTTTTCTGTCAAATATCTGATGCTCTGTGATGAGAGCTGCTTTACTTTCGGGAACAATAAATCCCTTTGATAAAGAATGAGGTATATGCTTGACTCTTCGCAACACAAGTGTATTGTCTGCCATTGTATCATCTAACTCCGATTCATCATTTTCTAATGTTGCAATAATCAAATCATGAATACGACGGCTGTTCGTGGTGCCGTCTGCTGCTATAAATGAATGAATATCTTGCAAAGCCAATGTACGTAACTCGGCTATTAACTGGACGACAGAACCATTATACACCGGTTGAGGAAACGATTTGACGATAATATCTGAAGAATGTAAAGGATTTATTTGTAATGTTTTATACTGCTTAAATTTATCAAACACTTCAAATATATTTGCTTTGTGGCAGCCGGCTTCAATGGAATGTGGTGCATCAAGAATAAATACTGACGATGCCGAAAAATGATCAAAAAGTGTGATGGTATTTTGTGTTTCTTCTTGTTGAAATAAATGTGCAATTATTTCTACTGATTTATGTTCACGAATACTTCTTTGCGATAATGGATCAAATTCGCGAATAGATTCAACTGTGTCTCCCCAAAATTCTATACGAAGCGGATTGTCCCATCCAAGTGCGAAAACATCCACAATACCACCACGAACGGCTATATCACCTTGTTGTTCTACGAAATCTTTACGCTGAAAGCCCTGAAGCCCGAGCATATTGACAAATTCTTGAAAAATTAATGTTGCATTATGTGAGATAGCTATCCTATATTGTCGCAATGAATCGGGATGTGGCACATGAAACGTGAAAGAGTCCGGTGTGGCAATAGTTAACGTTGAAGATTCTCTTTGAAGCAAAGCCAAACCATCAATGCTGCTGACCACTCGCTCATCAAGGTCTTCAGCCGTAAAGCGCAAATGTTTATCGGGTTCAACGAAAAGGGCGATGTTCTCTTGCCCGATTAGCATCCCCATATCATGCAACCACTCAAGTGCTTCCTCTTTTGTATCGGTAATCACAATCAGCGGCACTTGACTTTGCTTAACGAGCAATGCAACAACCAATGAGCGCAATGATCCGGACAATGTTTTTACAGAAACCAAACGCTGTTCATCGTTGAGAAATCGCACCAAATCATTCATAAATGGCTGTTTTTCAATACGATGGAGTAAGGATTCAAAACCTGTATGTAATTCATTCATATTCGTTTTTCAAGAATTTTTTAATGCACACTTTCAGAAATTGTACAGTAGCTGCAAAGTAACTGACGGCATAAACCTCCAAAGATTGGTAAACGATTTTCCGCGATAAACTAACTTGCATTGTCTATATCCACAAAAATTTTCTCTCATTTTCTTGCTTAATGGAATGACTTTCGTAATTTTCGTACTGAAATCATAGCATTATCATCTATTACACTCTATGAAAACAAAAAAGCAAGCACGGAACTTCTTTACTCTTACCTTAGCTATTGTCTTTACACTCATTTCATCGGGTTGCGGCGACAAAGAAACACTGCAAAAACTACAAGCAGAGAATGAGCAATACAAGGAAGTCTTGGAAATATCTGCACAAAAGGAAGTCATCCAAGATGAGCTATTGGGCTCAACAGTTGCTATCAATGAGGTTTATGACAAGCTCATGTATTTGTCCAATGAGCAAATTAAAGATCCTACAAAAAAAAGCAACATAACCTCATCGGTATTGATTTCAACCCTAGATTCTCTTACAAGTCTTATTCGCAACAGCAAAAGTAAAATAGAGTCCCTTGAGAAAAAAATTGGACAAATCGAAGTACAAAACCCGAATATGAAATTGTCCACCTCCGCAATACGTAATAAACTGAGCGAACTTAAAGACCAATATTTCCGCCACGAGGGTGATGTAAAATCGCTTTATACCAATGTTGCAACGGTTGCTGCCACAGATAAAAATTTATCAATACATGATAAGAAAAAACTTGAACAAGCTACAGGTGCACCACTCGGTTCGACTATGCAAACACTATCGAATGAAGGTCACTATATAGTTGGCAATGAAGAAGAATTAAAAAAAGCAGATGTTGTAATCGAAGAAGGTGGTGCTAAATTATGGGTTTTCGGAAAGGTGGGCACAGCATTAGTCCCTGCCAAAGAAATGAAAGAAAATCATTTTTCCAAAATTATGATACATGATCAGACAATTATAAGGTTTCCGCGAAAAGCAAAAGATTATCGGATAGTTTCTGCTCATAATCCCAAATTATTAAAACCCAATTTTGACAATGATGAGCACATTGTATCCGTAACGGTATTAAATACCTCGAAATTTTGGTACACTTCGCCCTATCTCATCATTGCCATTGATGATTAATAACCGCATTACAATTATCTCAAAGAATCAGCAACAAATACATAGAAGAAAATGAAATCCCTTTTTCAGTTGTTATTGTGTGTGTGTGTAGGAGTTATTTCTATACAATCCTACAGTTACGCCTTGTCTCCGTCCAGACAAATCACTCAATGTATTCATGATAATTGGTCTGTGCAAGATGGTTTACCGCCCGGCATGGTCACATCGCTCACTCAATCAAAAGACGGCTATTTATGGCTGGGAACTTTTGGCGGTTTGGTGCGCTATGATGGAGCACGCTTTACCATTTTCGACAAAAGCAATCAACAATTACAAATGTCTGATAAAGTATTTGCGCTCACCGCCACAAATAATGGTATCGTGTATTTTGCTACTGCGGCTGGATTATTTAGTATGCAGAATACTATCATCAAACCGATAAAAATTGCTTCTATCGGTGCAAATGAACAGATAAACAAATTATATACCGATAAAAATAATGTCCTTTGGATAGGAACTTCTTTAGGATTGTTGCGAAAAGAAAATTCAACTATTCAAAGGGTTCATTCTGCGCAGCAATTACCTCGCGGTTTTCGTTACTCTCTTGCCGAAAGCACTGATGGCTCCATTTTTATTGGCACTCCCGACGGCGTCATGTCATATCGCAATGGCAAGGCATCGAGAATAGAATCTCAGTATTTTCAGGGCTTAGTCACTGCACTTGCCGTGGACAATAATAATTCACTTTGGATAGGTACAAATAGCGGTCTTGGACGTAAATCAATAATGTCTGAAATAGTGATTACAAGTGCCGATGGACTTGCAGGCGATGTAATTCAAACATTGTTTACCGACTCTGATGGGAATGTATGGATTGGAACGAATCAAGGGCTAAGTCGTGCTTCTGCAACCGGAATAATCAGCAGTGCACCGCGAACTATGTTTCCCGCTGATGTTATACTTTCTATTTATGAAGACAAAGAAAAAAATATTTGGATAGGGACATTTTCCAATGGGCTTCACCGATTACGTGACGGTACATTTACAACCTTGTCTTCTACTGAAGGTTTGTCGGACGATTTTACGCGCTCAATTTTGCAAACAAAAGATGGTGCTTTATGGATTGGCGCTTCTAATGGTTTAAATAGATTCTATAACAATAGCATTACATTTTATTCTTATAAAAATGGTTTGATAGGTAATGAAGTAAATGCTCTTTGCGAATCAGCTGATGGCAGCGTTTGGATAGGTGCTGCACCGGGATATATAACCCAATACAAAAATGGCAAATTTATCGGCATTCCAATTTCTCCTGAAAATTCACCTGACCCCGTGTATTCCCTATTCGAGGATTCGAACGGCATCTTGTGGATTGGTTCCGAAAATTCTTTATTAATAATGAAAAATGGTCAGGTATCTCGTATAAGTACCGAGAAAGGTCTGTTGCGCGGACTCTACACAAATATTAGCCAAGATAATAATGGCACATTGTGGTTTGTTGCTTATGGCGGAGGCTTAGTATCTTATTCGAAAGGTAATTTTACATCATTTACAAAAAAAGATGGATTGCCAACCGCATTTGTTAAGTCTGTGTTTCATACAAACAAAGGTGAATTACTTCTTGGTACAGACGGTAATGGTATCATTCGTCGTACGAAAGACAATAAATTTACATCTATTACAAAGAAAAACGGATTACCTCAGGACGATATATTCCATATTGCTTCTGATAATGCGGGACAATTATGGTGCAGCACAAGCAGAGGAATTTTCTCATGCTCATTATCGGATATAGAAAAACTAAATTCCGAAAGTATTACATTAGTATCGGCTGTGAATTATGGCACTCGCGACGGACTGTTAGGTGTTGAATGCAATAGCGGATTTTTTCCTGCCGGATGGACAATGACCGACGGAACGATGTGTTTTCCAACAGTAAAAGGGGTTGCCTTTGTCAATCCTCAAAAAGGAAGAAAAAACAAAATTCCACCGCCCGTGATTATTGAAAATTACAGCGTGAATGGTGAGTCGCCTATTCTCATATCCGACGACAACGTCATACAGGCGGGTATTGAACGTATTGCTATTTCCTATACAGCATTATCATTGGTTGCACCGGAAAAAATACGTTTCAAATATATGTTGGAAGGTTTTGATAACTCTTGGGTTGAATATGGCAATGAAAGAACAGTCTATTTTACTAATTTAGCGCCGGGTAGCTACACATTGAAAATTATCGCTTGCAATAATGATGGTGTGTGGAACAATGTTGGAGCAACGGCAACTTTTGTTGTATTACCATTTTTCTGGCAAACTCTCTGGTTCAAAATTATTTTAGGCTTACTTGCCTGTATAGTACTATATGGGATTTATGTTTTGCGTGTCCGTTCTTTACAGAAAAAACAACGCGAGCTGGAACGTATTGTTGAAGAAAGAACTAATGATTTATGGAATGTAAATCAGTCCTTGCAACTTGCCAATAACACACTTGAAAAAAGCATTAAAGAAATAGCGGCACTGAATGAAGATCTTATTGAACTTAATAATGAAAAAAATGAATTTTTGGGTATTGCTGCTCATGATTTGAAAAATCCACTTTCCGGCATAATGCTCACCGCTAAAAATGTGCAATCATTTATTCATGCTCTTAAGCCCGATGACATAAAAAATATGATGAGCAAGGTAGAAACATCGGCTCATCGTATGAGAGATATTATCGGTAATTTATTGGATGTGAATGCTATTGAATCCGGCAAACTCCAACTAAAACCGGAAAAATTTGATATAGCAACGGTTATCGAATCCATTTGTCAAGAAAATGATGAAAAAGCCAAAGAAAAGAATATTATTTTACGCAAGAATATCAGTTCCCATCATGTATTTGCCGATAAAGCTGCTACCCATGAAATAATTGATAATTTGCTGTCCAATGCAATTAAATTCTCCCCTTTTGATAAAGAAATTTTTATTATCACCAATAAAAATGGTAATGCCATAGTCTGCGAAATTAAAGATCAGGGTCCGGGATTAACCGAAGAAGATATGAAAAAAGTTTTCGGTAAATTTGCTCGTCTGTCTGCCCGCCCTACAGGAGGCGAACATTCTACGGGCTTGGGACTTTCTATTGTCAAACGCTTGGCAGAATCAATGAAAGGCAAAGTGTGGTGTGAAAGCATTCATGGTCAAGGAGCTTCCTTTTTTGTGGGATTACCACAGTGATGTATGTGAGTGGAATATGAATGACTAAAGACATAAAGAATACTCTATACTAAAATTTTCACATAATTAACTACAATCTAACATGACTTTATCTTCTTAACCGAGAACATAGTTCATTGTATTCATATCAATTCGTCATTCCATTTATATAAGTTCGTTAATTTACATTGTAATGTCGGTGCATTAGCTAAAAAATGGTTCATTGTTAAAAATTGGTAAAAAACATCCAATCACAGAACATATACTCCCACAACTCGCCCAAAGAGAGAATATTCTTTTCTGTGATATTCATCCCACGCTTTATCCGATTATATCCCAACATTTTTCTAAAAAATCACCGATGAGTTGTGCAATAGTTACCGATGTTATAGGCAGTTTTACTTTCTAAATGATACTAACTCACCTTTACAAGTCATTCCCCATTCTTCAGCTTCTTTGTCAATGTTGTCCCAATACCAATAATTAAAATTCTTATCAAATACAGATCCAATTGTTATAAAGTCCATGGCTATATTTAAGGTTGTGAAGGCAACCATGAAGCCTATAAGAAAATTATAAGATACTCGAATCAGTTTCATACTATTGGATTTTCTAAACATAAACTTTATTGCAATGTCAATAAGGAAAAGAAAGAAACTCCAAACTAGAATATTTAAAACCAGTCCTGAAATACTGTAGAAATACTCCATGGAACTCCCTAACGACTTTTGCTTAAATACAAAAGGGCTTCCATAATAAGTTGGAGACATATCAATACCAATACAATTGTATTCAATACCAATTGCTAATGATAAAACTAGTCCTAAGGATATATATGGTATAATTAAAAATCTCATGTATCAGAATCTGCTCTAAAATTGCACATAACTCCCACTTTGACGCAAAACGCCTTTCATTTCCTCAAAACTACAAAACTTTGTCTGTTCATCCAAACATAATTCTTCACATTTGTATCGCAATATCGCCTAAAGTTCTAAAAATCACCGATGCCTTGGGACAAAGTTGTGACAGTTAGCGAAAATGTTTCCGTTTGAAGTCATTCAAAACTATGCCGTCTCTTCCATCAGGTTCAATAGCAATTATTGTGGTAATGGTGACATAACTATACTCTGACATACTCGTATATTTCCATTGAAAAATTCCGAACTCATACATAGCAAAATTACAAATTTTTGTTGTACATGAGAGTGTACTCACCTCCTTGATTTGATGTTATGTGTGACCACACGCACATGGGTCATTACATTCATAATTTTTGTCAAGCACGCAGAGTTACAATGTCTGTTCTGCGGTGATGGCACGCAAATCAGTCCGGCATTGCGCGCCACTATCATAAAAACGCTATCCGAAATATAAAGAAGAGTTTCCCACAAGCGCACTTTTCATACAATTGTGGACCCCAATTTACTGTATTAAAAATTTATATATTTCGACTCCCCCTCTTTCTTTATTTATGAGAATATATACATTATTATCTTCTTCATTGTAATATGCAACAACTCCATTTATCCAATATTCAAGTTCAACAGAATCGCCACCAGCTATAAGATAAATATTATTAAAAATATTTTCGACTTTAAATTTTTTATAAAGATTATGTAGTTTTGAATAGTAATTAATAGAAAGTGTATAGGGTTCTGACGCATCCATTATTATGTGCTTATTGTCTTTACTGTAAAGAAGATAACACGAAAGTATTTTCTCTATATTATGTATTGTATCAGTTATACCTGACGATCGAGTAAATAAATCGAACGTAATTATTTTATTTTCACATAACCATACTTTTTCTCTTTTATCATTTTCTACTCCCCCTACTTGATCAGGAGAAAGCCCAATACAGCCATAAATAAAACGAAGACTTTCTAAAGTTTGCCTATTAACAATATTAGAATTAGTTAATGACACACTTGACAATATTGGTGATTTATCGGAATCAATATCTATGTTTGTTGAATAGAGTGAATCATCAATAAGAAAAAAGTCTCTTTTACTTGCTTGTAAATCAATTTCTTTCAACAACTTACCTTTAAGTGTAAAACAACCGATTTCACTTTTTTCACGATACCCCAATCCACCTTCGTTTCTTAACTCTGAACTTTCATTTCGTATTAGCAAGATATCTTTATTTTTACTTAGCTTGAAGTCCAATGATTTTCTATACTTTGGCGGGAGTAAAAATGAGGTTTCTTTTTTACTTTTGAATATTCTCACTCTGTCATCCACCAAAATCACCAACTCCCCTGCGACAATGAAGCTTTGATAAAGATAGTCTTTTTCCTTTACAGACAATACTAAGTTGGGAGTAATTTTTACTGTTTGAGAAAGTAGTGAAAAGCTATTCAGTAAAACAAACAACGTACTGATTATGATGGCTTTATATGACTTCATACGATTATTTCTAACTATTAAATATTCAGTACATTCTTAGACAAATCGAAAGTAATGTATGTATTGCATTTCTTCGGGCGCTCGGAAATTTACGTTTATTCTTTATTATATGAGTTATGCATATTCCAAGCATTTCAATTAAGTAACTTACAAGTACTCTTACTTTGCTATACCTTCCAATATTGTAGATATTTTCGCAATCGCAATATCCCAATTTAATTCATTTTCATAAAGCAATCGTGAGGACTCCGACAATGAAGTATAACGAGATGTATCATACCATATATCGCAAATCAATTTTGCATAATCCTCATGTTGTGCTTCATACGGGAGTAAATATCCATTGACATTATTTTTCACTGCGGTACTCACACCACCAACGGATGTGCTGATTGATGGCAAACCAAACGCTGATGCTTCACAAAAAACAATACCAAAAGCTTCGGCACGAGTTGGCAAAAATAAAAATGCACTCTCTTTAAGTAGAGTACATAAAACATGTAAATCGCTTTTGTTATTTTTGTTAAGATATGGTATTACCTTGACATACTTATGTTCTGCAACTTCTTTTGGAGGTACACAACCGCATATTGTCAATTCTGCATTCACACCACTATTTCGCAAATGTTTTAATGTATTAAACACAATGTCGCCGCCTTTTCTTCTCCAGTCCACACCAAGGAATAAGAGGGAGCAAGAATCTTGGCGAGATGTACGTATAACTTGTTGGGCATTGGGTATAAAATCCTTATGAATATTTGCTCCATAAGGTACAACATGCACTTTCTCTTTAGGTGTTTTATATTGTTGTATTGCTTCATCGGCAACCCAGTCAGAGCAGTAAATTGCCGCACTTGCTTTTGCGAGAGATTTTATATCCGAATTTAATCCATTAATCTTGGTAGCTTCCGTTATATTTGACCAATCAGGATAAAAATCCTTCATCAATGAAAATAACGCATCAGCTGTAAAGCTAATGGGGATATCTGTTTCCAGGTCAATAATCGGCAAAGACCACACGCTAAAAATAACATCCGGTTGAACTCGGTGTAATTGTTTGGCAATTTGTCGTGCATATCCTTGTAATATATTTTCATCAAAACCGCGGATATGTTTTTTTTGAAAAATCGAAGTGTAGAATTGTTGTCTTAATTTTGACAACAATGCACCGTTTTCAGTTAACGGTCCAATAAAGGATACTTTATGTCGGGTATTTTTTAATGCCTCAGCAATAAAATATCCTGTTCCGGACCAACTACTGACATTATGTGGATCAAAACTGCTTACATAGGCAATGTGCATTGAGTGTCAGCCATTATTGTATTGATGGAATTACATTTCTGCAAAGATATTTCTTGCAATAACTATCCGTTGCACTTCACTTGTTCCTTCACCTATAGTAAGAAGTTTACTGTCGCGCCATAATTTTTCTACGGGATATTCTTTAATATAACCGTATCCACCATGTATTTGAACTGCTTCATTAGAAGCTCTTACTGCTACCTCAGAAGCATAATATTTTGCAAAAGCAGATTCT
>JAFLBY010000249.1 GCA_017302855.1 Candidatus Kapaibacterium sp. | reverse complement strand
AAGAAAAGATTGTAGATCTGAACTTTAAGAATACGGAACATCTTGGTCAAAGCGATATAGACAGGAAAGTGATTTATGATATCTATTGTGAGAATGAAAAAGGCGAGAAATTTATAGTAGAATTACAGAAAGCGAAGCAAAATTATTTCAAAGAGCGAACAATCTATTATTCGACCTTTCCAATTAGGGAACAAGCAGAAAAAGGGGAGTGGAATTATAATTTACAAGCGGTGTATTGTGTAGGTATATTAGATTTTACATTTGATGATTATGAAACAGAGCCGGAAAAGAGCGAAGTAGTTCATACGATAAAGTTGAAAAATCAACATGGTAAAGTATTTTACGATAAATTAACATTTATCTATATAGAAATGCCTAATTTCAGATTAAAAGAGGAAGAACTTAGAACACGCTTGGATAAATGGCTTTATTTTATTCGCCATTTGGAAGATTTTCAAACAATTCCATCAATATTTTTTGATGAAGTATTCAGTGAAGCATTTGCGAAAGCAGAATTAGCAAAACTTGGCACAGCAGAATATGCGAATTATGAGCATAGTTTGAAGATATACAGGGATTTAAAAAGTGTGATAGACACAGCGTATGATGAAGGCAAGATTGAGGGAAAGATTGAAATGGCGAGAATTATGAAATTAGACAATGAGCCAATAGAAAAGATTGTAAAATATACCGGCTTGACACGGGAAGATATTGAAGATTTGTAAACGTTATTTCCCCTCGTCAGGGATTCATCGGCAAAGAGCTTGACAGCGAAAGTGATCTTGCCGATCATGGTGTCAGAAAATATGATTATATTACGGGTAGGTTTATGGCGGTTGACCCTTTGTGGGAGAAGTATAGAAGTCTTAATACTTATCAGTATGCGGCTAATAATCCGATAGTTGCAATTGATAAAGGAGGAGATAGTGTGTCAGTCCTTATTTCAGGTCCCGCATTTTTAAATTTTGAAGGCGAAACCGGAAGTGATGGGCTTGTGGGACATGTTGCACTAAATATTGATGGAGCAATTTATTCTTTTGAAGGTACTGGTAAATGGAAGGAATATAAGTATGACACTTATATTCAAGGTGAGCATAAGAATCGATATATAGCAGAGCTAACAGTAAGTGTAGATCAAACTAAAGTTAATGAAGCTCTAAAAGGCATAAAAAATGGGACTTATGATGTTACAAAAAATTCTTGCGTAACAAACACGATTTCTATATTAAGAGCCGGTGGAATACCTTTTAATACACCCAATGGAGCAGTAACACCTGAATCATTAGTAAAGTCATTACAGGGAAGCGGATATGTTACAAATGCACAAGGTAGAGCGTCATTAGGAACTTCTTCCATTTTAGGAAGTATTTTATATGGAGTTCTAAAATATTTCAAGGAGATAAACTCTCCTGTCCCGGGAACAGATGTTAAACTGAATACAAAACAGCTATTACCGAAAGCTCCCCCTACTAAAAATCAGGAAAGATGAAAGTTATGGCAAACATAGTAAAAGGGTAGTATTTATGAGTAAGCGTTTTTTATATATTATTAGTTTAGCCGTGTTGCTTATTGTTCTTTCAATAATTGTCGTTAATCAATTATTACTATATTGGGGACGACAACTTCTTCAAGGTGAAATACATAGAGAATTAAATCGTGAAGTTACCTTTGAATTATTGGATTCAGCACATATAGGATTAGAACGATATAAGCAAAAACATGGATATTATCCAGAAATAGAAGGAAAGTACTTTTTCGATTCTATAAAAACAGAAATTGGCAAATTGAACTGTTATGTCTATGCTGATTCAATAATAATTTCTGACTCCTTAAGAATGGGTGATGATAATCGTTTTAAGACTTATGATTATAAAAAAATAGGACATACATATTTAGGTGTTCGACATTCTCAACAATACATTACGTATAAACGCATAGGTAATGGATATAAACTTTATAGCATAGGAGAAAATGAAATTGATGAAAATGGTGAAGGAGATGATGTCGTTTATGAATTGTGGATGCGGTTAAAGTAAAAATGAAAAAGATTTTTACACTTAAAGACATAAAACATTGGCTTTCTGAGAATTGGGGAACAGCGGAAGAGATGAGGAAGAAATATCAAGAAAACCCATTACCGATGTATAAAGTGACTCGGTAAAATGAATAGAGAAAATCAGAAAGTATAACAATGCTTGAGATAAGTTATTCTTCGTGACAATATATGAACATCCTCTTTCCTTATGTGGCAAAGGATAGATGATACAGAATTGGCATATTGCGTAAGTTTGCAGTTTCGGATACTTGATACTAAGGATATATAAGCATGAAACATATCATTGTTCTTTGTTTTGTCATACTGTGTTGTTGCGGGACATTGTTTTCGCAAGATGCCCACAAAGGCAAGGAGTTTTACATGGCGGTAATTGATGCCGGAGATGAAGGGGTGTTTATTATCTCTTCTGACACAGTGACGAAAGGCACAATTCTCTTATATCGGGGTGGAACATGGGCAGATACTATACCATTTACTATACAAACGCCACATCAACCCACACTCATAGAATTTGCTCCCGATAGGTATGAATTGCATGGTGCCTCGAGTGGTAATCCGAATGCGTTCATGCATAATTTGCAGCCGATTAAGCGTTCAGTGTATATTCGTGCAGAACATGATATACAAGTAAGTTACAAAATTGGTGGTCAGGCGATTTCTCCTGAAACATCGCTTATTTATCCGGTACAAAGCTATGGTAAAGAATATATTGTTATTGCCCCACAGGCACGTTATTTTAGCAAACTTGAAAATAATACATTAAATCAACGTTTTGATTATTCTCATTGTGCCATTGTTGCAACAGAAAATAATACTTCCATCAAGATAGAATCTCCCGTTAATCTTATTGGTGCAAGCGAGCGTACATTAACGGCAATATTACAAAAAGGTGAGAGTTATCTCATTCAAGCACGCCCAAGCCCCAATGATACTACTCCGGATATGACCGGCATGAGGATATCATCATCTTTGCCAATTGCTGTTCATACAGGTGGTATATATGGATTTGGTCAGCATCCGACAAAAAAAGGATTTGTTCCGGAATATGTGTCCGAAACTCTGCTCCCTGTCTCGGCTTATGCACAACGATATATCGTTATAGATCCGGTAAAATCTCGTAAAGAGCAAGATTTGGGACCTAATTATCATAAAATTGTTGCCATGACCGATACCGCCACAATTTATGTGAATGGTAATAATATGGGCAGAATAAAAAAAGGTGAATATATGTTTTTGCCATTAGATAACTATAGTGTCGTATATGGAACTTCACCAATTGCAGTAGTCTTATTTCGACGTTCTTCCTTCGTTACAGATCCATTTGATAATACAGCCGAACTAGATACTTATGGCAGCCCTTTTATGACTGATATTGCCCCTCAAGAATATTGGCAAAAAAGCTATGATGTTATGATAGCGGATTTTTTTAATCTTCTGGATGGATATTATACTGATAATTATATTAGTCTTATTGTACCGACGGCAGCATTGAATCAAATGAAACTGAATGGCAAAGCAGTTAATAAAAATTTATTTAAACCCTTACCATCATTTCCATCATCGGGATTTTGCTCCGAATTGTCGTATGCGACTATATCTATCAATCCCGGCGCTTTACGATTTGAATGCAGTGTACCATTTGGTATTAGTTGTTATGGCTATGGAAAAACATTGGATATATTTAGTTCCTATGGCTATGTTCCGGGTCGTTCTATGAATAATGCATCATTGTCACATCCTATTGTCAAGACAAGTGTGAGCGATACGACGATATGCGCGGGACAAAGTCTGCAATTGCAAGCAAATGGCGGCGATGGCACATTTCAATGGTCACCCAAAGAAGGATTATCATGCACGGATTGCCCTTCACCGATAGCAACAATCACAAAAGATATACTTTATACCGCTGTGAGTAAAGATTATTTTGGTTGTCCGACGATGAAACAAAGTGTCAGCGTGCGAGTGAAAACAGCAACGG
>JAFLBY010000248.1 GCA_017302855.1 Candidatus Kapaibacterium sp. | reverse complement strand
ACCAAACGCTCTTCTCCATGAGAATCCATAGCCATTGAACGCAACTTTGCCCTTTGCATCACACCAAAACGATGCTGCTCATCAATCACGATAAGTCCAATTTTATGATACACTAAGTTCGACTCATTTTTAGATGTCATTCCCCCGAATAAAGCATGAGTCCCCACCACAATATGCGCCCGCCCCGAAGCGATTTCTTCTTGCACCGAAGCACGGACTTTCTTTTTCTGACCGCCCACAAGCTGCACCACATTTACTCCCAGCCCCTCGAATAATGTTGAAATTCCCCGATAATGCTGCTCCGCCAAAATCTCCGTTGGTGCCATAATCAATGTCTGAAAACCCGATTCCACCGCCATCAACATAGCAAATACCGACACGATGGTTTTCCCCGAACCGACATCGCCTTGCAATAAACGGTTCATCGGTTTGCCCGAACGAAAATCATCGGCAATCTCATTGAGCACACGCTTTTGTGCCGAAGTCAACTCAAAAGGCAAACGATCGAGCAAAGTACGTGCTTTTGTGCTGCGCGGCTCTATCGTCACACCTTGCTCTTGCACACGATTACCCCGCCGACGCAATGCCAATATCATCTCGAAAAAAAACAGTTCCTCGAACTTCAACCGTCGTTTAGCCCAGCCGATTTCACGCAAATTTGTTGGTGCGTGCAAAGCAGCAAATGCCCGCCCAAGCTCCGGCAAATCATATTGCCCCAGCATCGCCGCCGGAAAACATTCCTCAATCTTGTCCCCATCATATTCCAAAGCCGTCAAAGCCAATCGCCGCAATAATGCCATCCAAATTCCCGCGCTCTTAAGCTCTTTAGTCATCGGATATTGCGGCACTATTACACCCTTAGCAAAAAGCTCCTCGTCCTCATCATTCACCCGCTCAATCGTCGGATGATGGAATTGCAATTTTCGAAATCGCTCCTCAAACTCGGGATTGCCCGACACTACATAGGTGCCATCTTGTTGCAACACTTTCTCATAATAGCCCACCTGTTGAAAAAACACAAGCTCCGCCGCCTGCGGCGAATCATCACGCACAGTGACTATGAGCATCTTACGACCGCCCGCAAATTCCTGACGACGAATGGCATGGACACGCACTATTACTGTGGCTTCTCGGCGATACTGTACCTCCGACACTATATCATCAGACTTCAACTCCGAAAATAAAGTCTGCTTCCGGCAACGTTCTGCCAATGATGCAAGCGAAAAAATCGAACTTCTATCCAAATAGGCACGCGGTACATAACGCAGTAAATCCAATGTAGTGTGGATGCCGAGACCAATAAATGCCTCTGCCCGCTTCGGACCCACTCCCTTCAAAAACTGTATCGGCGTAAAAGTATTTTCCACTGCATCTATCCTCTTGAAAAACCAATCCCTGCAAAATTACTGCAAATCTGTCGGCAAACTTACCAATCGCTCAATGAGAGCATTGCCATACATGGACCATAGCATATCAGCAATATATCACCAAGACCGCATATTGAGATAAAAGCATATCATCGCATTAAACTTATTAGGTGTTACTATAGCTTTACATATAATTTTATATTTGCAAAATGCATTAGGGATTTATAGGTGGTTGTTTATTCTTTTGTGTCCAAAGCGTATCGAAAATAAATTCCTTGTAGCGTCTTTGAAAGTCAGGTTCTAAGAATTTCTTGTAAATTTCAGTTTGAGATTGGAAAAGCAAAGCCATTATTTTTTCCAACTCCTTATCTGATTTAATTTTAGCGTTTTGAAGATCGGGTGAGTCAATTATCGTATTCATTAAATCTTCATTTGCTCTCATATCAGCAGGGATCTGTTGGGTTAAAATCTGATTTACCTTGTCTTTGTCTGTCCAGTCTATGTCACCAAAACGTTGATTGAATGCGTTAATAATATTTTCTAAGGTGTCTAATTCAGGTTGTGATTTACCACCACCAACACCAACGGGAATTGGAGTAACAAATCCAGGTTCGGGTTCCAAAGCTATATTTTCGGTGCCTTGTTTTGCAGGGCGGTAACTATCCATATCAATAGATTCAATGATTCCTTGTGCCAAGTCTTCGTTCTCTTCAATAGTTAGTTTGGGTAATAAGTATTTCAAATACCACCATAATTGCTCCCAATATAGATTGTTAAAGTCGAGGAGTTTGGCTAAGTAGCTGTATGTTCTTAAAAAAGATTTTACCTTGATTTTAAAGTCAATTTGTTTGTCAATATCTAAATCGTATTTGAAAATGTGAGCGGCTGAATCAATAATCGGGTCAAGAATGGTTCTGTCTGCATTACTTGAATATCTTTCAAAAAAATCTTTTACCACTTCTTCATTATAGACTTCAAATTTCTCCAAAGCGTCCAGCAAGTCATTGAGTTTGTTCGGACTTGTTTCTTCACTTAAAATAGTTGAAGTAAAATAAGGGTCAAATGCTTCTTTAATTTCTTCGGCTGAATTATAAAAGTCCAAAACAAAAGTGTCTTTCTTCCAAGGTTTGTATGCTCTGTTTAATCGTGAAAGCGTTTGTACTGCTTGCACATCTCTAAGTTTCTTGTCCACATACATTGTATGCAGAAGCGGTTGGTCAAAGCCTGTTTGGTATTTGTTGGCAACGATTAAAAAGCGATATTCTTTTTTCTTGAAATTTTTTGGAATATCTGTTTTATAGCTTTCAAAGTTGTTCATTGAAGTTTCTTCATACTCAACGCCTTTGTATTTTTTCTTCCCGGAAAATGCTACAATTGCTTTGTATGGCGATTTTATTTCTTTCAAATATTCGTCAAAGGCTTGTTTGTATTTAATAGCTGCAATAATACTTTTAGTTACAATCATTGTTTTGGCTTCGCCATTTATCAGGTGTTTTACATCACGGTGAAAATGGTCAATCATTATTTTGGCTTTCTCGGCTATGGCAAATTCATGTCCTTCCACATAAGCCCTTAATTTATTTTGTGCTTGTTTGGTATCATACTCCGGATTTTCTTCTACTGACTTTATGAGTTTGTAAAATGAATTATATGTCGTGTAATTCTGCAAAACGTCCAGAATAAATTCCTCTTCAATGGCTTGTTTCATTGAATACAAGTGGAAAGCATCAAAAGCCGTTTTTTCTTCACCATCTTTGATGTATTTGCGTGGCACTCCAAAAGTTTCTAATGTTTTGTTTTTGGGTGTGGCGGTAAAGGCAAAGTAAGAACCGTTCTTAATCATTTTGCGACTTTCAATCAATGCATTGATTTTGTCTTCCAATGTTGGTTCGTCTTCATCTTCTTCATCTTCGCCTTTGTCAGCAAGTACCGCATTCATTTTTGCTGATGTTTCACCGCTTTGGCTACTGTGAGCTTCATCTATGATAATTGCAAACTTTAAACTGCCTAAGTCTTCCATTTCTTTCAATAAGTGCGGAAAGGTTTGGATGGTACAGATGATTACTTTCTTTCTGTTGGCAATAGCTTCACGAAGATTAGTTGTTTTACTTGCGCCGTCACTTGTGATAGCTGCTACTATTCCTTTTGTGGGCGAAAATTGCTTGATTTCATCGCTCAACTGCTTATCTAATACTGTTCTATCAGTAATCACAATTACAGAATCAAAAATGCTTTTCGTTCCTGTTTTGTCAAACAAGCCGTGTAACTGATGCGAAAGCCAAGCAATGGATTTTGATTTCCCCGAACCTGCTGAATGTTGGATTAGATACTTCTGCCCAATGCCGTTTTCTTTGGCATGTGCCAATATTTGCTTTACTGATGTAAGCTGATGATAACGGGGAAAAATCATTTTCTTTTTCTTCTTGCCCGTGTCTTCATCTGTTTCTTCAATTACGGAAGCAAACTTGTCAATGATGTTTGCCAGTGCATCCTTGCTCAATACTTCTTCCCACAAATAATGTGTTTTTAATCCATTGGGGTTTACAGGATTTCCTGCACCGAAAGGCGGTGTGGCTTTGCCATCGTTCAGACCTTTGTTGAAAGGAATAAAGGATGATGCTTTGCCTTTGAGTTCTGAACACATAAAAACCTGTTCGGTATCGGCTGCAAAGTGAACCATACAACGTGCAAAA
>JAFLBY010000247.1 GCA_017302855.1 Candidatus Kapaibacterium sp. | reverse complement strand
CCAAAACCAAGGGCTGTCGCTGGGGGACTTGATTAACGAAGGGAACCTTGGGCTTATCAAAGCTGCAAAACGCTTTGATGAGACACGTGGCTTCAAATTTATCTCCTATGCTGTGTGGTGGATTCGCCAATCTATTTTACAAGCACTTGCGGAACAAAGCCGTATTGTTCGATTACCCTTAAATCGTGTAGGCGCTCTCAATAAAATCGGTAAAAAATTTAGTGAGCTTGAGCAGGCATTCGAGCGCGAGCCGACAGCCGCCGAATTAGCTGAACAACTTGAAATGAGCGTTGCGGAAATTGCAGAAACCATCAAGATATCCGGCAGACACTTGTCTGTTGATGCTCCGTTTGTGCAAGGTGAGGACAATCGCTTACTTGATATACTTCCGAATGATCAGCAACCGCCTCCCGACTCAGAACTCATGCGTGAGTCCTTGCGTGTGGAAGTGCAGCAAGTTTTGAACACATTAACACAAAGAGAAGCAGAGGTGATAAAGTATTATTTCGGCTTGGACGGCGTTGTGCTCACATTAGAAGAAATTGGCGAAAAATTTAATCTTACGCGTGAACGTGTTCGACAAATCAAAGAAAAAGCAATTCGTCGTTTGCGTCATGCTTCACGTTCAAAATCGCTACGTTCATATCTTGGATAATACTACATATTTCTCTATGAATGCCTGATGGAATACATCGGGCATTTTTTTTTTTGATTATCTTTGTCATCAAATTTCCATTCTCTTTAACAGCGTCACCGACGAACGGCTAAATTTAGGAGTAAAATCTTACTGTGGAACAAGAGCGAAATATACATCCTCAAAGACGTAAACGCAACAATCAACGCAATACCAATGCCGAGAAACGTAATGACGAAACGTCCGACTCCGGTTCTATGCCCTTAACACAAGCAAAAACCGAAGATAGAGCAATGAATAAACCAAAAGAGAAACAGCACGATTCGCGGAGACATCAACATTTTGGTGAAAGAACCCAGGTTTCCGTGATTATCCCATTACTGAATGAGGAAGAGTCATTGCGTGAACTTGCGGAACGATTGGAAACCGTATTGCAATCTATCGTCGGTAATAGCTATGAGGTTATCTTCATTGATGACGGCTCTACGGATGCTTCCTTCGAAGTCATACGTGCTATACATCATACCAACAGAAAATTCCGAGCAATTCGTTTTCGTCGCAATCATGGAAAGTCTGCTGCTCTTGCTATTGGGTTCAAACAAGCAAAAGGTGATATTGTCATTACAATGGATGCTGACTTGCAAGATGATCCCTCCGAACTCCCTCGGCTTATTGATAAAATCAAAGAGGGATATGACTTAGTGTCCGGATGGAAGAAAAAACGCCATGACCCTTGGCATAAAACTATACCATCCAAATTCTTTAACTATGTTACCTCAAAAGCCAGTGGCATAACGCTCCATGACTTTAATTGCGGATTGAAGGCATACAGAAAAGAAGTTGTCAAAACTGTGCAAGTCTATGGCGAAATGCACCGCTATATACCTGCCCTTGCTTTTTGGGAAGGATTTCGGGTTACGGAATTGCCGGTGACTCATCATGCAAGAAAACACGGATATTCTAAATTTGGCTTCAGTCGCTTCTTTAAGGGCTTCTTAGATCTTCTCACAGTTCTTTTTACAACACGATACCTTAAAAGACCTTTGCATTTAATGGGCAC
This sequence comes from Candidatus Kapaibacterium sp., assembly GCA_017302855.1. Lineage (GTDB taxonomy): Bacteria > Bacteroidota > Ignavibacteria > Kapaibacteriales > UBA961 > UBA2353. The sequence continues at coordinate 2,375 of JAFLBY010000247.1, read as the reverse complement.
TATCGGTACTTTAATGGCTCTTGTGGGTTTAACCACGGATGCATATTTGACGGTGGAATGGTATTTTGACAGAACAGTGCTCAGCAATAGACCTTTGGCACTTTTTGGCGTTGCACTTATCATCGTCGGTGTTCAACTTATCTCCGTTGGCTTAATTGGAGAACTGATTGTTAAAAATTCACTACGCGAAGCTGAGTACAGCATTCGTGAAAAACTCTAAAGGATACTTATGAAAAATGTATTGCTTGCGGCTTTGTTATTATGTTTATCATTGAACGGACAACTTATTGCCGAAGACGAAACTTCCACGCCCTTAGGACCCGTTGATAAACGCGGTCTTTATCTACTCGGTGGTCTGACCACATCCTGGTTTGTTGGTAATGAACGTCTTTCCTTACCCTTTGCCCCTACGCTTCCTGTGAGCGATACAGCCGGTTTGGCGGCATTTGTGCCGGGTGCATATTACAAAGGACAGTTCCCCGGGCTTGGCATACGAGCAATGTGGATATTTGATGAAGACAGAAACATACGTGCGAACTTCGGGCTTGACTATCACTTTTACACAAGCCGCACCCGTGAGTTAAGCGGTGGGCTTATTGTCTATAAATCCAACACGCATTATATACCCGCTTTCACGAGTGGTTTCGAGTTCGCCTTTTTGAATTTACGACTCGCTCAAGCAAAAGTCTATGCAGGAATAGATGTGCGGGGCAGCTTCGTCGTTGCCAATACCTACAAAGAAGAATATGAGTATGTGAGTGACCCGCGACAAAACTCGACCGTGACACTCTCAAAAGAAGGTACATTTCGACTCGGCGGCGGCGGAAGGCTCGGCATCGAAGGTGAGGTTGCCGATCCATGGTATATCAATTTAAGTGTGGGATGGAATTTTATGAATATGGTTGGGCGTGACGATGAACGTGGCGAATTACTTACACCATATTTCGACCCCAAATATGAGAACAAAGAAACTCGGGTCTATAATATTTTTGCTAATCTTTTTGTGCAATATCGTTTATAATTACTCGGTTTTACGAAATCACTGAATCATGAATTATCCACTGTATAAAGCAGACTGCCTCTACTTCAATGGAGAAATACCGTGTACTCCTCACAAACTTCATGGTGTTCACTGTGCTGATTGTCAGTATTATTCACAATCGCAAGGACGCATTCTGATTGTAAAATTAGGAGCTATTGGTGATGTTATCCGAACTACTCCATTATTATCTCGTTTACGAAAAGAATTCCCCGGATACGAATTATGGTGGGTGACGCAATCACCCGACGTTTTACCCTCTTCGCTCCATAAAATTTTGGCTTGTGATGCGCTTTCTTTGGAAATTATTCGGTCAACAACATTTTCTTTAGTCATTAATCTTGACAAAGCACCGGAAGCATGTGCCATTGCCTCATCAGTGCAAGCAGACAAGAAATGGGGTTTTGTTTTACATAATGGCAAACCCGAACCTGTTAACAATACGGCGCTCCATAAATTTTCCACCGGGATTTTCGATGATATAAGTCAAAAAAACACAAAATCATATCTGTCTGAAATATTTGAAATATGCGGGTGGGAATTTCAAGGCGAAGAATATGAATTGCCCATTCGACATTCATCAACAACGCTCAACAGAACTAAAATGCTCGTGGGACTCAACACAGGATGCGGGGCGCGTTGGACCTCACGATTGTGGGATACCGAGCATTGGATAGCACTTACTCAAAAGCTTATTGATAACAGCTATGAAATCATACTGTTGGGTGGTCCTCAAGAAGACGAAAGAAATAAGGAAATAGCACAAAAAACCGGAGCCGAATATAATGGCTATGTGCCTATGCACCAATTTATTGACATGGTGGATCAATGTGATATTATTGTCACAGGGGTTACCATGGCATTGCATATTGCCATTGGTTTGAAAAAACAAATAGTTGTCATGAACAATATTTTCAATAAACATGAATTCGAATTATATGGTCGAGGCGAGATTATAGAGCCGTCCACCCAATGCACATGCTATTATAAATCAGTATGTGTCAATCCTGATTATCGCTGCATGGAACATCTTTCCGTGGACAGCATTTTTCATTCAATTCAAAGACGCAGTCTTTCCTTACAAAATCAAAAATCTTTTTTTCTTGAAAGTTTTCATTATTGTTTATTAATTGAATTATAGCGATTAAAAATTTCAAAAATATTTAGGTCCCAAAAATCTAAACTTATGTTTCAAATATAAACTTCGGAATTTGGTCGTTTTAAACCTTATAATCTCATCGGTTTTCTTAATAGAATTTGTCTTTAAAATTCAATTTTTGCAATTTCAAACCACTCTAATTTAGATATGAAATGTAGTAAAAGCATTTTCAATAGT
>JAFLBY010000246.1 GCA_017302855.1 Candidatus Kapaibacterium sp. | reverse complement strand
AAGTGACTGTTCAGAAAAAAGGAATTGTTGTGTTCACTAAAGAAATTCCCAAAGAAAAAATATCTCTGGTGCGTAAAAAAGATGGTCGAGTTGTTCTGCGTGCAATCCTCGAATATCCACAGAACGATGATTGGAATGAGGAATTGACATTCGATTATACAATCACAAATTCTTTTGGTAATAGCGTTAATTCTTCAAAGGTTTGGGAACCAAATATGTAGCGGAAACATTCTTATCTGATTATTGAAAAAGTTGATGTAACTAAATCATCTCCTGAGTAAGCCGTGATAGTATAAAAACCATTCGGGAAGTACAGTAATGGAATTGTAAAAGAGTCATTTTGTTGAATAGTTTCGTAAATGGTTCTACCATGCAGTGTGAATATCTTATATCTGATTTCGGCGGTAGAATTTCGAAGTTTTTTTGGACAAACAATTGTCAGTTGTTCAGTTTGAACATTTGGGATTATCCAATTTTCGCTATTTTTACTGAACTGTGCATACCCGTCTATGTTTGAAACAACTTCTTTTTTTACATTAATTTTGCTGATTATTGTCTTTACTATACCAGCATCTGTCATTGCAAATAATGTATCGCCAATAATTGAAAATTTTCCAATAAAAAGACTGTTTAGACCTTCATTGAATACATTCCAATTCATTCCCAAATCTGTGCTTATATAAACTCCGTTACCAATTGTGCCTGCAAATATCATAGATCCATGTGTTGCCAAGGCTGCGACAGCAACGGTCATGTTTGGGGTGATTTTGCTCCAGTTCTCACCATCATTGTCACTCATGTAAACGCCACTATTGTATCCTGATATAAATCCTAAAGTTCCGGCATATAGAAATGAACTATTTTTTGTTACTGATATAACCATAACATCGCCAAGACCGGCACTCTTGTGTTCCCATGTCTTACCTTTGTTGGAGCTCAGATTGATGCCCGCAGAGGTACCTTCATATAATGTTCCATCGTTCTCATCTAATGAAAAGATTGATTGATTTACATTACTTTTGCTAAGTTCCCATTGCAAACCGTGATTAGAACTTACTAAAATTCCATTTGAGCATAATATAAAAATTAATGAGTCAATTTGTGTAATTTCTTGAACAGATTTTTGCAATGTATTTTCCCATGAGTTACCTTTGTCACTGCTTCTATAAAATCCGAGTGAAGTACCAGCGTATATATAATTAGAATCCGCTTTCAGACAACTTACTTGAGTGTTTAATTTATACTTCCAAGTCTTTCCATAGTCAGAACTGCAATAAATACCATTTTGATTTCCAACACAGATAACAGATTCGTTCATAACCATATCAGATACACCTGTCTTTGAAAAAAAGTCACTGAATTGGGTCCAAGTCTGCGCAAGCATGAATGTAATCGTGAATTGAAACGTAATTAATATTGCTATTATGTTTTTCATGATTTATGAAATTTAATGTTATGAAAAGTTATAAGGAGTATTTTAAATCTACACAAAGTTAGTAAATTTCTGATGTATGTATGCAGTTTTGATATAAATTTTATCTATCTACACCACTCTTCATACAAATCGCGTAGTTCACATAGAATCATAGCGGTTGCACCCCATAGAGCCACACGTGGATGAATATCCCAATACGGTGCTTTGAAGCGCATTCCGGAAGTGCCGTCGCGTACTCCTATTTTGATAGATTTATAGGATAGAGCATCAAGATGCACAGTAAAGATTTCTTCTACTTCCGTTGGTTGTGCATAAAATTGGGGGTGTTCTTCGCCGACAATGGCAATAATTGGATGAATAATACTGTTTGATGGAGGCACATAGATTGTGGATAGATTTCCTATGACCTTCACATAATCCGTATGTAAATGAATTTCTTCTTCTGCTTCGCGCAAAGCCGCTTGTACTATGGTTTCATTATTGTTCTTTCTTCCGCCGGGTAAGCTGATTTGACCTTTATGCGTGGTGAGGTTATCGCTTCTTAGGGTCAAGATAACTTCGATGCGATTATCATTATCAATAAGAGGGATAAGAACTGCGCTTTGTTTGGCATTTGGGGGCGCAGCTTCCGGCTTTACGCGAGCTTCTGTATTGACTAATTCTGAACTAAGTGGAAGCATTTTTCTATGTGCATTTGCTCCAGGCAAAGGTTCGCGAAGTCGCCTATCTAAAAAATCATGGAAAGTTGTTTGCATACAAAATGACGTAATTATTGTGAAACTTGGGTGCAAAAAGTGCAATAAATTATTGTTGATAAAGCGTGACTTCGCCAATACATCGTTTGAATGTTCGTAATTTTACAGTCAATACTCATTTTTAGATAATATTCCATGCAATTAGAAAAGAATTACAATCCGTCAACTGTAGAATCACATTGGTATGCCAATTGGCAACATCATAAATACTATGAGAGTGATATTGACACTGCAAAAATACCATATTCGATATTGATGCCACCACCGAATGTTACAGGTATGTTGACAATGGGGCATGTGTTAAATAACACCATTCAAGATATTTACATACGATGGAACCGTTTGCGTGATAAAGATTCACAATGGTTTCCGGGCTTAGATCATGCGGGCATTGCCACACAAACAAAAGTAGAACAATTGCTTAAAGAACAAGGACTTTCGCGTCATGACCTTGGGCGCGATGCATTTGTGGATAAAGTGTGGGAATGGAAAGAAAAGTACGGTTCAATTATCTTGGAACAACTCCGTTCTCTCGGTGTTTCGGCGAATTGGTCAAAAACGCTGTTTACCATGGATGAACGTGCTTCACGGGCAGTAACAGAAGTGTTTATTCGTTTGTTTGAAGAAGGTTTGATTTATAGAGGCAAACGTATCATTAATTGGTCACCCGTTGCACAATCTGCATTATCAGATGAGGAAGTGGTGTTCAAAGAGGTACAGGACACGCTTTATACTTTACGCTATAGTTTGGAAAGCGGCGATGGTTTCCTTTGCGTAGCTACAGCCCGACCTGAAACAATTTTTGGTGATGTTGCAGTGGCTGTTAATCCACAAGATGAACGTTATGCACATCTAATCGGTACAAAAGTTCAAGTGCCTCTTGCAGGGATGTGGATTCCGGTTATTGCGGATGATTATGCCGATCCGGCATTCGGTACAGGATGCGTTAAAATTACTCCCGCACATGATCCTAATGATTATGAAGTTGGATTACGCAATAATTTGCCCATGCCATGTACTATCAATCCTGATGCAACATTGAATGAATTAACGGGAGAGTTCCAAGGATTAGATCGCTTTGTTGCACGGAAAAAAATTGTTAAAAAGTTAGAAGAGCTTGATCGTATTGAAAAGACTGAATCATATACTCACAATGTTGGATTTAGTGAGCGTGGGGGCGAACCTGTTGAGCCATACTTAAGTGATCAATGGTTTGTGAACATGGCACCTTTAGCACAGCCGGCACTTGAAGCAGTACAAAACGGCTCAATAAAGTTTTATCCTGAACATTGGAGTAAAACATATTCTCATTGGATGACTAATATTCGCGATTGGTGTATTTCACGTCAGTTATGGTGGGGGCATCGAATACCTGTGTATTATCATGCCGATGGCAGAATGATTGCTGCGCATTCACTTCATGAGGCAGCAGCAAAATTGGGTATAACGGATGTATCGGAACTTAGGCAAGATGCTGATGTATTGGATACATGGTTTTCTTCATGGCTGTGGCCCATGACAACGATGGATTGGCTGATTGAAGAAAAGGGCGGAGATCATACTGAAGCAATGTCACATTATCTACCGACAAATCTTCTCGTAACAGGACCCGATATTATATTCTTCTGGGTTGCTCGGATGATTATGGCAACATTAAAATTCAAAGGGACTATACCGTTTAAGGATGTATATTTTACGAGTATTATTCGTGATGGTAAAGGCAAAAAAATGTCCAAATCTTTAGGAAATTCGCCCGACCCCTTAGATGTTATAAAAAAATACGGTGCCGATGCTTTGCGGTTTACTGTGACATATCTTGCTCCACTTGGTACAGACATTCGTTTTGAAGTCACTGAAACACAAGATACTCCGCAAGTAGAATTAG
>JAFLBY010000245.1 GCA_017302855.1 Candidatus Kapaibacterium sp. | reverse complement strand
GGGTTTAACAGCATCTGAGCTTACACCGGGTTTCGATACTCTTAAAACAGCAACAATAGAGCTGTTGCAGTCCATCGAACCACATAAAGATAAAGTGAGCGATGAACTTATGCTTCGTCACTATCCACATGAAGCGCAACTTGCATTTTCTGCACAAATAGCGGAAAAAATTGGCTTTAACTTTGAGAATGGTCGTATTGATTTAGCTGCACATCCTTTTTGTACATCATTTTCACAATATGATGTACGACTTACAACCAGAGTAAATGAACATGATTTAGGACCATGTTTTTATGGTGTGATACATGAAGCAGGCCATGGTTTATATGAGCAAGGATTTTCATCCGATTTAGCAAGAACCTTTGGAGCAGAGGGGGCATCAATGGGTATTCATGAATCGCAGTCTTTACTCTGGGAGAATGTCATCACACGATCAGAAGAGTTTTGGCATTTTGCTTTGCCTTATCTCAAAAGTCACTTCCCGGACAAAGCAGACGGAGCAACTCCGCGTGATTTTTATAGAGCTGTCAATAAAGTGCAGCCATCGTTGATACGTGTAGATGCGGATGAGGTAACATATAACATGCACATTATCTTGCGATTTGAGATTGAGCAAATGATGATAAACGGTAAAGTGAAGATAGCCGATATTCCCGAGTTATGGCGCGAGAAGATGCAAATGTATCTTGGTGTTGTACCCGAGAATGATGCAAAAGGTGCATTACAAGATATACACTGGTCATTCGGCGGATTTGGTTATTTCCCAAGTTATACACTTGGTAAATTATATGCAGCGATGCTTTGGAAACGCATTCGTCACGATATACCGTCAATACACAACCACATAGCGAACGGTGAATTTTATCATCTTTTGCAATGGTTAAGAACCCACATACATCAATATGGTCGTACTAAAAAGCCAAGTGAGCTTATGATTGCTTTAACAGGTGAATCACTAAATTCGACGGATTTTATAGACTATATACAGCACAAATTTGCCGATGTTTATCGGTAATGTTTTGGCACTAACGGCGAAAACCGTATTTTTGCGGTGGTTTACGCCAACTTAGCTCAGCTGGTAGAGCAGCTCATTCGTAATGAGCAGGCCATCGGTTCAAGTCCGATAGTTGGCTCGAAAATTGAGATAACACAAATTTTTTGCATAGAAAAAGTTCATAAACAAAGCCGCTGGTCGGCTTTGTTTTTTTTATTATTAAGAACAGAACATTTACTCAGATTAAGAACACATTATTGTAACTATTGGGAGTGCCGGGATGTCCAATCCTATTTATATGACCAAAGAAGGTCTCACAAAAATCGAAGAAGAATTACGATACCTCAAAACGAAAGGTCGCCACGAAATGGCGGCAAAAATAGCGTATGCGCGTTCACATGGTGATCTTTCTGAAAATGCTGATTACGATGCGGCTAAACATGAGCAAGAATTGCTCGAGATGAGAATAGCCAAGTTTGAAGAAACAATTTCAAAAGTGCAAGTGATTGACCCAAAAGACTTTCCAGATGACAAAATTTATATTCTGTCCAAGGTCAAATTGAAAAACTATAAAACAAGTAAAGAAATCGAATATACTCTTGTGAGTGCCGAAGAAGCTGATTTTGCTGCCAATAAGATTGCTGTGACTTCACCTTTGGGAAAAGCATTACTTGGTAAGAAAGTTGGTGATGTCTTTGAAACAAAAGTACCTGCAGGTGTCATCAAATATGAAGTACTTGAAATAAGCAAATCTTTCTAAGTTGATTAAACCATCAGCGCTTTTCATGACTCAAACGGCTATTGTTATGAAAGGAAGTAAACTATGACAACTACAGTTTTATTTGCTTTAGAGTCCGACAATGATATCTTACGTGAATATAAGAGTGGCGATACTGAACGTGCCGTCACTTTTTTTGTTCGCAAATACCAACGTTTTGTTTATTCGATTGCATTACGTTATACGAAAAATAATGAGGATGCTCAAGATATAGCCCAAGATGTTTTTGTAAAAGCGATTAACTCTCTAAAGAGTTTTCGTGGTGAGGCATCGCTGAAAACATGGCTATATCGTATTACGGTTAATGCCTGTAAAAATGAAATGAGAAAGAAAAAATTACTACGTTTTTTTGATTTTGCCAATGATGATGAAGAATTTGATGCCGTATCTCCGGAACCCGGTCCCGATCAACTTCATGCCAATGTTGAATTTTATCGTAATGTCCATAAAGCGTTAGCACAATTGCCCGAAAAACAAAGAGAAACCTTTGCTTTGCGTTATTTTGACGAGTTAACGTATGAAGAAATATCAAACATTCTCGGAACAAGTGTGGGAGGACTAAAAGCAAATTATTTTCAAGCTGTACAAAAGTTAATGATTATTTTACCACAATATGGCATCGGAGGACAATAGTACTATGGACAACATGGACAATGAAAAAATTATAAATGAAAAAATAGAACGTCTTATTCCGAAGCAAACCTATTATAACTCTTTGGACACATCCGTAAAAAACATGTCTGTTACAATACATGAATCTTTACAGAAGCAACAACAAAAAAAGGGTTACTTTAGATTAAAAGTGCTTCAAATCATTCCACTTGCCACAGTTGCTTCTGTTGCCATTTTATATATTGTGTTTGTTCAAAGCAATGCTATAAATGTCAGTCATATCAATTATGAGGCAAAGCAAAATTTAGGTGCATTGACATCAGAACCAAGTACTACTGAGTTTAATGCCATTGTTAATGAAGAGTTACGTATGTTGAACCATGACTACATATATCAAGATGATGCGCTTTATCTCTTTGATGATATGACATCGTCAGATTTACAAACAACAGTAGATGAACTTGTCGCATTGTTGTAATACGGTAATTATACCATAACTACATTCATTGTAAAGATATTGTGATCTGCATTTTTTTGAAATTCAGCAGACTACATAATCGTTTAATACACAATAAAGTTATAGTTAATTAAAAAAAAAATCCCCTTTCGGGGATTTTTTTATTTCATAAACCAATGACGATATAATGACCGAACTTTCTGTCGTAGTGTTATATCTGTATTTTCATTATTTTCATCCTGTGAAATTTCTTCTATCGTTATTGCTTGAAGAGGTTCACGAAGCATTTTCTTTACATTGTCAGATGTGAGTCTTGTCCACATACCGCGCTGCAACACATCAGTTGTTAAAGATCCAATTGCGAATCTCTCAAAACTCAGTACCTCTAACCCTATTTCTTTGAGTACTTTACGAATTATTGTAGGTTTCGTATTTATTACTTTGCATTTAATCCAAGAATGTCTTTTATACTCACCAATATATTCGATAGCATTATCACTTGATGTCCGTGTTCGAAATTTGGTAGAAAGTCCGCTGACTTGTCTTTTGGTCAAGGTTTTTTGTACTTTGATTTTATATTCTATTGGTGTTGATGCACAAAGTGGGTTATCAGGTAATCTGAAATTAGAATCAGTAGTAGCAAATACTAAACCAGACGTTGCCCGCTCAAGACATCCGAAAGGGAAATATAGTTTCGCATTCGTTTTTACTTGATTATAGATAGAGTTGTGGGTGTTCTCATTCGAACCGACAATGTTTTTCTGCTTGTTAATAATGATATATAAATTTTGATTTCTCTCATTTATATTTAAACCATCTATTGCAATAGAGTCTCGTTTAGCATTGACACTTGCATTAGGGTTGTTGAAAATATTACCATTAACAAATACCCTTCCCGAACGAATAATTTCTACGCAAATTCTGGGAGATGCAAAACCAATAGTCCTTAGTATTTTGACTAATGGTGTAAGCCTTGGTCTTTGTGGTTGTGGCTTCTTATTCTGCTTGGGACGACCTTTAAACCTTGGTGAATGAGCAGCAGGTCTATTACGAGGATTATTTCTTTGAAAATTGTTACCTCTGTGACGAAATTGTTGTCCGTCTCTATTGTAATTATTTTGTCTGTAATTACCTTGTTGTTGTCCGTCTCTATTGTAATTATTTTGTCTGTAATTACCTTGTTGTTGTCCGTCTCTATTGTAATTATTTTGTCTGTAATTACCTTGCTGTCCGTCTCTATT
>JAFLBY010000244.1 GCA_017302855.1 Candidatus Kapaibacterium sp. | reverse complement strand
ACATATTCTCGTTCTAAATTTGCAATGGTTCTATTGCCGGAATAATATGTCATAAAAACGGCATCCATATCTTGATATGATGCATAATTGGGAATAAGAGTCATCATCTCATTAAGATGGGCAGACGGAAATGGCATAGTGTATGAACCAAGTATATTGGGCTTATCCTTCATTGCGGGTCGAACAAAATTGGGAATTGTGCCGCCCCCCGTATTCGATAATTGTGGTGTATTGGCAATATACCACGATGTTCCGCTATTGCGATTAAAGTCCCATCCTTCCATTTCCATGGTAAAATCCATACCCTGCATGGAATGAATATCATTAAAACGAACAAATAATGTGCCGCCTGTGAGCAAAAATTTACAGTTCAAATCTTTTCTCAAATACGAATACATCTCATCATAATAAGTACGTTGCATAGTTTGATAAAATTCCACATTATCTTCCATACGCTTACGAGTGACAACATCGTCCCATTTAGAGCGAATTATTGTACCATTCTCTATTTTTTCATTTGCTGCTAAACCGATTTCAGGTGCTGATTTCAGCGACACATCATCAATAAAGACATTACCGTCATCGGCACCTGCATTAAAATAAATTCTTCCATTACCGACGAAATTGTCAGAGGAACGGTAGGTGAAAACAAATTCTTTCCACTCGGTGGTTAGCTGTGCCGTAAATGTTCCCGAACCCGGGGCAGAGCTTGTTATTGTACGATTTTTTTGTGCCTTAGCCCAAAAACGTAATTCATAGAGACGTAATTTTTCAATTGTTCCCGTAGAATTGTAAATTCTTGCATCGGTTTGACTTGTTCCTTTAACTCCCACTTTCATGACCGCACAGGTTGTGCCGCTTCTTTTTTCACAATCGGAATGCTCAAATAGAAAACGTACCGGAGAATTGCCATTCACGGATGTATTCCAAATAAATGAATACATATCCTCAAATCCCGGGTCCATAGCAAGATTGGTCGTATTATCTGAAGTGACTTCCCATGCTTTTTTCAGTTGAGCCGTATTCCCATATTTTTTTTGTAAAAATTTATTAAATAAGGAATCCAGTACTTGACGATGATGATACGATAAGATGCCACCTTGTCGAGGATGGAAATAATTATTTATCCAATAATTAAACAGTGAATTTTCTGTTGTGATGGTTGCCAAAGCAATCGTTGGTTCATCGGCTAAGGTTTTTTTTGTATAAGGATTGAGGTGAGAGAAAAATTTCCACCATATATCTTTTAATTTTTTTTGAAAATTTTTATCAAAATAATTAACTATTCTTCCGGCACTCGGCATCGAGTCACTGCGGGTAATACCATCGCCGGAGCGCGGTTGCCACACACCGTGTAAATGCAAAAGGGCATATATTCCTTGTTGTTTTAATTGGAAAATAAACCAGTCGAAGCGTTTCATTTGAGCTTCGTCTAAATCATTGGAATTTGTCCCGGGTTTCAAAAAGCTGGCTTCATTCCAATTATGAAAATCCATTCCATAGAAGCGCACTGCATTGCAACCGAGTTCACGCAGTTGACGCGCCAAACGTATTGCCGTGGCACTATCAGGGAAGCAAGCCGTATAATAGAGCGTTGTGCCCCATAGACGCAAACGTTCGCCGGAAGGAAGTGCAAAATGTCCGTCTTTTACCGTCACAAAGCCCGCAATGGGAGCATTCTCGGGCACAAAAAGATTTTTTGTTTGTAATGGTTTGAGTGGCGGAATGGAAAAAGGAACCGCTCTTTGTAAGGTTTGTGCATTCATAAGCATTGCTGAGAGCAGCATGCACAAAGTCATGGAAATGCGTATCATAAGTTCTCCACATAGAATTGAGTGCTTCAAAAATACAAGGTTGTATGCTTATGACGAACAATCAAAGTACAACAAGGGCGAGCGCAGTCCGTTTGTGAGGCATTATCAGCATTCATTATATTGTAAAAAATTATGGAATTTTCATTTAAGTCTATGGGAAATAATGATGTATCACAAACAGACAATCCGCTTTCCGGCGTACCGGTCAAAAAAAGGGGATGGCTGATTATTTTTGGCTTATATGCAGGGTTGGCTATAACAGCGGTGGTTTTGGGGTCGCTTTACCGAGTATTGCCCAAACGTTCCGAAGTGCTTGCCAAGCGCAAAGCCAAGCCGGAGTTCAGCTCTTATGCACTAATTCTTTCGCCTTTGAAAACCGATGAGGCACGAAAAGTGGCTCAGAGCATTATGAGTGATATTGGTGAAGATTCGACGAAAACAAAAATGGTAATCAGCGGCACTGCTTTTCATAAACAATGTACTTCTTTGGCAGAATATGGACATTTGATTACGCAATCGGCTATTCAAGCACAACAACCGCAAACGACGGTACAAGCTCAGCTTACTGATAAAATGTTGAATATTATGATAAGCGATAAAATCCTTGCACAATTTTATATTATCGGTAATTTTGGCAATGCTTCATTGGATGAAATACAAAAAACGGTTTTGCCGGTATTTACGGGTATAGATTTGCGTTCAAAAACTATCGGTAAAGTTCATATTTTTACCTATTACAGCGGTGGCAATTCTTTGAGTAATGTCGGGTTTACGAATTATTTGAAAGATGCCGGATTTGTGGTCACAACACGCTAAAAATACTGTTGAATTATATCTTAATGATAGAAAATAGTATTGTTTTACATATTACTTTTCTCCCCCAATAGATGTTTTTATTGAGGGAGATTTTTTTTTATTTCATCATCACACATTCATCATGCCAAACGCCATTGCTTGCTTGCATAATATACATGCCGCTTGATAATGATGGTAATGATATTTCTTGCATGTCGGTGGAATTATAAAGTGAGGAATATTGCCATACTTCTACGCCTGTCAAGTCGAATATTTTTACGGTAATTGCACCGCCATAACCCGTGTATAATCGGGCTATTGTGCCGTCAGATTCAATGCCGAAACGTCCCGTTTGTTGCACACCGCGAAATTGCCATGCACAACTCGGATCATAAAGAATTTCATCATTATTGGCGCGAACGATAAGACATTGTTCACTGTGAATAATATCGGAAAGTGTGAATTTTTCACTTTTTCTGCCATCAGGTGGTAAATAGATTGTACAAGGCAAAATAATTTCTTTTTCTTGTTTATTCGGTGAAATACTTGTAAATCGAAGTGCATTATTGCGAAGAAATACGGTGGAAATTCCCGCATTTGGTGTAAAAATACTGTCACAGCGCACACAACATGGATCATAATTAAGGGTTACTGTTGTTTGAGCAAGACCTTCGGGAATAATTATTTTCACGGGAACAATAGTGCCGGGTGCATACTGCGCTGTGTCGGATAATTGCAAAGAAATTGTTTTTTCTTGATCATTGTTAATGATTATGGAAATCGTTTTTTCTTCATAACAACCATTAGCATTTGTGCCGCGAACGGTATAAGTGATATTTTCTGTCGGTTGTGCTATCGGATTAGAAATAGTCGCATTATTGAGATATGTGCTCGGTGTCCACAGATAATTATCAGCATTATTTGCACGAAGATGTACTGTATCGCCAAGACAGATTTCTCTGTTTTCTGAAACCGATATTGTCGGCTTTTCATTCACTGTAATAAGAATTTTTTTACTGTCAAAACAATTTCCTGTTTTTCCTGTAACAATATACTCTGTAGTTTTTGTACCGTTAAATATTGGATTGGCAATTGTGGGATTATTCAATCCTTCCGCAGGTGACCAAGAATATTCTGTAGCTCCTTTGGCTGATAAATGAACTGTATCGCCTGTACATAGTTCTCTATTTTCTGATACCGATACTATCGGCTTTTCATTCACTGTAATGATCACTTTTTTACTGTCAAAACAATTTCCGTTTTTCCCTGTGACTATGTATTCTGTGGTTTTTGTACCGTTAAATATCGGATTGGCAATAGTCGCATTATTCAATCCTTCGGTAGGCGACCAAGAATATTCTGTAGCTCCTTTGGCTGATAAATGCACTGTATCACCAAGACAGATTTCTCTATTTTCAGAGGCAATTATTATTGGTTTTTCATTCACAGTAACAAGTATAGTATCTTTACCTTCGCAATTTCCTGATTTTCCTGTGACAATATATTGTGTGGTAGAAGTTCCTGTA
>JAFLBY010000243.1 GCA_017302855.1 Candidatus Kapaibacterium sp. | reverse complement strand
TTAATTGAAACATTCACGAATCATAAGTGGCGAAGGATAAACATGGAAAATGTGCATTTGCACACCAATGCCATCAATCGTAATTCCTTTAGTACGTAATTTTCCAAAATGGGCAAGAATAGCACTGCGTTTCAATGCATTAAATTCCAAGTTGTAGTCATTGTAAAAGAGGAGTACATTCGGATCAGCTTCTTTGGCATATAGTATAGCTTTTTCTATATAACTTTCACCAAGTTGCACATACCAAACACTCCGACGAAATGACCCGTCTTCCTCAAAAGCTTCATTAACAATATCCCAAGCAGCAACTTTACCCTTAAAATGACGCACAATTGTTTGTATATGATTTTTCATCATTGCATCCCATGCAGCTTCATCACCCTGGTAAAATTGCATCCATGAAGGTAATTGACTATGCCACAGTAAAGTATGTCCATGTAAACGAATAGACTTATTTTTACAATATTCTGCTAATTCATCGGCAAGTTCCCAACGATAAATATTCTCATCAGGATGTAAATATGCCGGTTTCATGATATTTTCTGCCGTCACACTATTAAAATGTTTCGACAGTAACTGAGCATACTCCGGATCGGATTTCCATGCATCATAGTTTACAGCAGTGCCTATAGGAAATCGCGATGCATAATATAAATTTTCATTAGCATTAGTACAAGAATCAATCGGTGGCGGAGATACAATAGCCGTTTCCTCATTCGACGGACAACCACACAATACAATAATGCCGGAGAAGAGTATAAGAAGGGTAATATTTTTCATAATTAATTATCTTGTAAAATTATTAGTTTAGACACAAAGTGAAGGTTTCATCATCTCTATCATTTTGTTCAATTACCAAAATGTAGTGATTAAAAAATTTAAGAACAAATTGATTTACCGTACTCGCAATCGTATGCCTTCATTTGTTTTTTGATATACGAATGTTTGGATAAGCTTATCGCCGGCAGTTGCATAAAGATGAAGAGTATCACCCTCGTTCTCAAGCATTTCTATTTCATCAATAGTAAATTCGGAAAGTCCGCATGGATCAATCCATCTACCGGGGAGATCAAAACGTCGGCTCCATGAATTTTCTATATAATACCCCGCAGTGTTAATGCGCTCATTACTTTTCGAGAAATTCATCAATGTGATTTTTTCGCTAAAATTATCATTCCCCGCCGGATTTGGCTCTACCCACACCATACGCAAATTAGTACCCGACAAACCTATCGGAATACTATCACAACTTATGGTATCAATCACGATAGGTGGTTCCGTAATTTTTTCCTTGCAAGAACTGATACAAAGTACCGTGATTGAAAGATATATGCATAAAGTGGTTGTTTTCATAAAAGAATCGTTTCTGGGGAAAATATTACTTGATTTTATCACACTCTATTTCAACTTTATTACCAACACTTCCTAAAGTTAATGTGTTTGTGTAATTTCCGCCACCAATATAATCGTATTTGAAGGTAAAATTTTGAATATAACATTTACCGTCTTCATTTTTAGAAGCAAGTGTCGCTGAAACATATTTATTGAGAATAATACCAAGTTCATTTTTCTCAATAGTCCAACCGGATGAAGTAATAATTGCTTTTTTGTAATCTTGCACTGATGCTTTGTCTTGCATTATTTTTATCATAGCTTTTTCCATCGAAGCATTGCTCATGCCCGCTTTAGGAAGATTTACCTTGCTGAGATTAGCAGAAGACAGTGATGCAGCTACATCTTGTAATACTTCCGCACCCTCACCCAAGTCAATAGAAAACATTGCTTCTTTAGCACTATAATTTGTGCCCTCTACGGGAGTCAAACGAATATCCATGCGTAAATCATGGCGAATAGGTGTGAGCTTTCCTAATGCATCGAAAATCATAATATAGGTATTTAATCCTTTTTCCGCATACGCATCATAATTGTTCTGTAACCATTCTTTATCGGGAATAATCGGAAATTGAATATAAGATTTTTGATACATCTCCGGAGTAAGTAATATTTTTCTATCAATCACGATAATGTCATTAGCTTTGCCTTTATACATTTGAATACGGATAAATTTCTCCCAATCTACATGAATTTTAGAGAGTTTATTATCGAGGAATAATGTTGCATATAAAGGTTCTCCGGCAGTAAAGGATGTTTTGAAATCGGCTGCCGTGGCAGTTTCCGGATTAACCGCTTTATTAGAGTACAGTATTTTATTAATATTTTGCAAATGAAAAGGATTACTACTTGCACCGCTCATTTGCTTCGTAGCAGCACCTGATATTTTATCAAGTTCTTTATTTTTTGCTACAAGAGTCGGGTCACCGGGTGTTAGGCGCTCTAATGCACGGTACAATGTGCGGAGTTTCTCATAAATAGCAAGTTTTTCAGCCGGAGACTTTGTTGCTTCAGCTTGGTCATAAGCTTCACGCGACAGTATATCAAGTATATCGGGATATACAGTTGGTGCTTTTTGAATGTAACTCTCAAGAGTTTGTATTTCGCGCGGTTCGTCGGCTAATATGCTTTTGAATTTTTCTACTGTAAAGTTAGCAGTTGCGGCTTCAATCCGCGGAGAATCTCCTAACATTATATGCGCATCATCGGAATGCATCTTTCCATTAAAAATCTTAAAGTATTTACCTAATGCATTTCGCATCTCTACTTTTTCAGGCGCATTAGTATTATTTCCACTTCCACCGCGTGAGGAACCTCTGTCACCGCCTCCACCACGGCTTCCTCCTCCACTGCGAGACCCTTCTTCGGGTTCGGATGACTCCGGACTTGTTGCTTCTTTGGCTTCTTCTTTTACTTCTTTCTCAACTGCTTTTTTTACATCCTTCGTAGATGGTACTTTAAATCCACCAAATTGTGCAAATGAAGAATATAAAAGAGAAAAAAAACAAAAAACTGAAATATGTAGTATTTTCATAATAATAAAATAAAAAATGAATAAATAAAAATAAGATATCCCATATATAAACCGTTGTGTGATAATTTATATATTCCCCTGAAGGGATATCTTAATCTCTTGTGCCCATCACAACGAGTTTTAATGAAAAATATAATTATGGTCTTGCAACGACAATCGGAAGCGGAGCACTTGTACCACAATCGCCCGATACTTGTATGAAATATGTACCGTTTGGAACATTAACGGCATTGCGATCAGTACCATTCCAAGTAAATGTATGTGTTCCGGTTGAATAAACTCCTTGTCCTATCCAACGAATATCTTTTCCTTTATTATTGTAAATTTTTACTTTTATGGTTGCCGACCCACTCACCGTTACAGGAAACTGGGTGCTTCCGCCTGTGTATATATGCGGTGTATTTTGCCCTATTGTCACACATGTCCCTTGTTGAGCATCACGAGCCGTTCCGAGATTGATTGGAACAATAATTCTGAAACTCGTGTCCCTCGAATTTCCGGCATCGGTAAGTGTGTAGGTAATTGTGTACACTCTTCCGGAAGATTGTGCAATTCTTTCTGCACGCAATGAGAAGGAATTATCTTGCGTGTTAAATGTCGCGTTTTGGATGTCATTTGCAATGTCATTTGTCACTACTCCATTATCAGCTTCGTTGCTGGTTATTGATTTAAGTACCCATGAAGGCGAGCAACCTCCATTTATTGATATAGTAGAATTTATTGTGCGCAGAGATTGATTAGCCGGAAATAATAGTGTTGATGAATGCGATACAGAAAATATTGCTTTTCCTGCAATAGTAAATGAAGAATTACTTATATCAAACACAGAAGCATTAGACGCATCGCTTACTCTGATAATATATTGCGAATTAGGTGTTTGATTCGCCGGAATATTCCATGTATAAGACCCTGACGATGCGGAAGTACTTGCAATAAGGGTTGTAGGAAATGTAGTACCACCATCAGTTGATACATCAATTTTTACATTCGTTACATTTTGTGATGACCATGTTATATTTTGTGATGTTCCCGCACACCATGTCACATTTGTATTAGGTGAGTTTACAGTTATAGAAGCTCCAATGCCAAATTTCGTAATAAATGCATCAGTTCCACCGGCAAGTGCTGATTGATATACTCCTGAGGTAATATCAAAATTTGTACTTTCCGTTGTGCCTGTTATATATGGATTTCCACCATTGTCTAGACATATATTTATTGCTGCGTCATATAATGTACCACCAAAATAGGATGAGTATGAAAGAGTATTACCCGCCGAAGAGAACATCGTAACA
>JAFLBY010000242.1 GCA_017302855.1 Candidatus Kapaibacterium sp. | reverse complement strand
TTTAGAATATTTCGGAGGCAGATCGGATATTCCGAAAGGCGAGAAAGCCGAAATCTATTGGTCGTTCAAACATGCCGATAGCGTAATCATCAGTGGCTTTTCTTCAAAATTCGCCCCTACAGACAAGGTGTCTTTATCGCCCGAGAAAACGACGACATATAGAATTGTCGGTTATAATAGTTCCGGTGATTCCTTGGCTCAAGAATGGACGGTGAATGTCTATGCCGGCTCTTTACCGCAAGGACAAGATCATAAAGTGGCTGTTACTGCGCCCGAATCATTTCTCACACATAACCATGATAGTGCTGCAAAGACCTATTTGCGTCAAATGCGTGCAGCAACCGACAAAAAGGGCAATCCCCATGCAATGCGTATTGTCAAATCGCGCGTTTCCGGCAATAAACATATCTTGCGTGCCGTAGTCATGGATGACAATGGCACATTCGTTGGCGGCTTGGGAAAAAATGGCGATAACTTACTTGAATGGAAAATCAAAGTAGGCTGCGATGGCACAGCGAAAGAGATAATGACCGAATCCGTGACCCAATTTGACCCCGAAACGAATAATCGTGCTGTGGCTATGTCACTTTGCCTGGACAGATCGGAAAATATGGAGGGCATAATGGATCAAGCATTTCAAGGGACACGCGCTTTTGTGACTTCGCTTCCTTCTACAGACTATGTCAATCTTATTGCTTTTAATCAGACATTAACCCAAACCATTGCATATACGGATGCGGGCTATGCACGTGACTTTTTTACGTATGTGCAAACACCCAAACCGAGCGGCTTATCGGCTGTCTATAGGGCTTGTTCGCGAGGCATTGCCAATCTTGATGCGGCTGTCAGCAATGCGGATATATCGAAAGTAGTGGTACTTATTACTGCCGGTGCAGATAATAGTTCTTTGTTTCTCTCGGGCAGCGATATTGCATCACAGGCACTGCAATCAGGTACGGCAATCTATGTGATTTCTTTGGATGAAACTTCCCCCGAGCAATTCAAATTGCGCTATATTGCTGCTGCCACCGGCGGAAAATATTATTCCTTAGATAAACAATCCATCCAACATTTGCCCGAAATATTAACAGAAATAGCCATTGCCCAAAAAGCATATTATGAAATTACCGTTCCCAAAATTGATAATTATGCCGAAAAATGCGCTTCCTCCGTACTGACAGGGGCTTTGATTGTGCCGACAAAAACAATCGAAGATGAATTTATGATTTATCCGGACAGTGAATGGGAGCAACCCGCAACGCAAATGCTTGTGCAATTTAAAGCACCCAATGCCGAAATTGATGATGAATATTCGTCTTCTTTACAATTATTGGCAGAAACACTACAAAAAAATCCAACAAAAATTATTGAATTAGTTGGTCATACAGAATTACAAGAAAAGGGTGATGATGCCACTGCCATTGCTTTATTGAGAGCGCAATCAGTACGAAGAAAACTCATAAAATCAGGAGCAAATCCCGATCAAATTCGCACACGCTCTTTATCAAATAAAAAACCTATATATATGATTGAGCGCGAAGAACGCCATAAAACAATCAATAGACGTGTGGAAGTGCGATGGCTTGACCCAACATTATTGCCTTATGAAATTGAAGTGGGGACATCACTTTCCGAAGAAGATGCCCTCAAACAAACCGAACAATGGGAGCAGCGCGGCGTCAAAGCATATTATGAACGTATTGTGATTGATAAAAATCCCGGATATATTGTTAAGCTTTGGGGATATGCGACTCAAGACGAAGCAAATAGTGCTGCGAAAATGCTGCGAAAAAAATATAAAACAGAAGCTGTAGTTCATTAATTTTAGTACTTACCATATTGTATGATGCCGGATATTTTTGTTTACACACCCGATAATTTATTAGCGCAACTGCATACTGCTCCGCTCCATTTAGGATATCATACACTCTATTTCTATGTGGATGCACAAGGACGACTTGCTAAAGAACCGACAGACCAAAAAGCCATATTTTATTTGTCGCCTTCAGGAGGCACTTTGCGCGACGAATCCTTAAATATTGTTTTGTACAGTGCAAAATTCGACCGATTTAAGGGATATGGAAAAGCAGAATAATGTTCAATCAAACTATGATAATATTGGCGAAAATCGGTGTAGCTTTCTGTACATTTTTTCTTGCTTTTATATTATGCTATATAGTGATTGCATTTGTTTGTTCGCGCATTACCATCAATGCCGAAAAAGAGTATTCATGCGGTGACATTCTTATATTTCTTTCCACCAATGGTGTGCATACGGATATTGTTGTTCCGGTGCATCATCCTCTGTGCGATTGGTCTTCTTTTCTTGATGCTTCCCATTGTGTTATACCTCAACATAATGCATCATATATTTCCTTCGGATGGGGCGACAAGGGATTTTATCTTGATACGCCCACTTGGTCAGATTTGACATTTTCCACCGCCTATAAAGCTGCCTTCGGTTTAAGCACTTCTGCAATGCATGTCACATGGTTTGAGAATAGACCTGATACCAATGAATCAATGAAAAAAATATTTGTGACCGAACAAGAATATCGGCAATTATGTGCATATATTCGTGAAAGTTTTCAGACCAACAATAATAAACCGCTCCATATTCACACCACTGCTAATTATGGAAATAATGATGCTTTTTATGATGCCCATCGCACATATTCTTTATTGTTTACTTGCAATACATGGACCAATTTTGCCTTGAAAAAATCGGGACAAAAAGCTGCTTTGTGGACACCCTTCGATAAAGGTATTTTTTACCATTATCGTTAAAGTGACTCGGAT
Organism: Candidatus Kapaibacterium sp.; assembly: GCA_017302855.1. Lineage (GTDB taxonomy): Bacteria > Bacteroidota > Ignavibacteria > Kapaibacteriales > UBA961 > UBA2353. Next base: position 1,424 of record JAFLBY010000242.1, on the reverse strand, counting down.
GAAAATCGAGACATAAGACATAGCTCACAATATACTTTGTTTTATATACAAAATTATTGCTCAATCATTCAATGGGCTACAATCGTAGTGTAATGGATTTAATCATTACTTTCATCATGACTGTCTGCACACGATGAGCACGATTAATTCTTTCATGTCATTGATGGTGCAATTATTTTAGAGAAAGTAGATAAAAATGTATCCTAAAAACGTATAATCGCTTTGGGATTGAATCATAAAAATGAGACCCTCTTTTTTTCTCCCCGTCGGGGAGAAGTCTTCTAAGCCTTCCCCGCGGGGGAAGGACGGGATGGGGCAAAAAAACATTATTTTTTCCGTTATCATGGCATCCCCGCTGTACTATTGACAGGATGGGACAAAACATACGAAGCAGAAATATGGATGGGATGGATGTTTTTTTTCTAAAAACGTATAATCCCGTTGGGATTGAATTATAAAAATGAGCCCCTCTTTTTTTCTCCCCGTCGGGGAGAAGTCTTCTAAGCCTTCCCCGCGGGGGAAGGACGGGATGGGGCAAAAAAGAACAGAATTTAACTCACTCTCCAATCATGATAGCACGTTCGCGAGAAACAGAACCAGTGCTCATTTTGACGATATACATTCCGGCGGATAAGTCCATAAGATCAAGAGGAATATTATGCTCACCTTCGGATAATTCACCATTGAAAAGGTCTTTTATTTTGCTGCCTTGCAAAGAATAAAGTGTAATTGCATAATTACCTCCTTGTTTGAGCGACACAGGCAAAAGAGTTTTTCTGTCTTTTTGCACAGGATTGGGAATATTTTGATGAATTTTAAAAGAATTGTATTCAGCAACAGAATTGATATTCACTGTGCGCCAATCAAGACCAAGATACACAGCGAAGCAGCCATCACTGCCACCATAGGCAATATCATTTATACCATCGTTATTAACATCACCAATACACGAAACCCAGTCACTATAACCACAATAACCACGTCTACAAAAGGCAACTGCGGTAGGATTGTTTATTGACAATCCGGTATAGATGACAAGCACTTCTTGTTCTTGACCATTTTCTTTTATTATTGAAGGAATTATAAAATCTTCATTCTCGTCCCCATCAACGCTGCATTCTAAATATGACCATAATTCTCCTCCTAGTGACTTTTCTTTTACAAAGATAAGTCTGTCATTCGCAATTGTATATCCGACTCGTGTAACCTTATTTTCTCCCGGTTTAACAGCTTTGGTCAGCATAAGGTAATTCTGTCCTGTTCTTTTATTCCAATAAAAATAATTACAACATGTTTCATAAAGTTTCTCATCAGAACTTCCTTTGAAAGTTCTGATAATATCAAGTTGTTCCAAGGCAACAGATGGTTGATTGCCTGTATAGGTAATAGTGACGGCATAGATAGTAAAACTTTCAAAAGAACCC
>JAFLBY010000241.1 GCA_017302855.1 Candidatus Kapaibacterium sp. | reverse complement strand
CATTGGGCGGTAATGAATTGTTGAACATAACATTGCCATCAATAGCCGCTAATTGTTTCTTCAAAAAATTAGTCGAAAATAGATTCATTAAATAACCTCATAGTGTTTGCTTATGTTGATGAGAGGGCTTCGCTTCTCTGTCAAGTTATACCGTATGACGAAATGAGGAGTAAAGAAATTGCCTCAGTTCTCTAAGTACATCAATACTATGCCACTACAGCGTTAAGTTTTGCCCTTGCGATTACACAAAACATGTTGCATTCAGTATGACACAAGTCGTGGATTCATTGCAAAATCCGCTTGACGCATGAGAAACTGTGCTCTACGTTGTGAGTATGGAGTCCATAAGACGAGTTTGTGTTATGAAATTGTACGGCTCAATCTGTCAATTAACGTTTGTGGGTGAAGATAAACCCATCAAAGAACGGTGATTTGCAAAAGTGCATAAACCAAGTCTCTTTATGCCCTGCGGTTGAAGATTCTAATGGTTGAAAAAGCCGATTTTGTATTGTACGATGCGTACCGACAATATTTCTTAACTCACTTTTTTGGCTATGCTGCGATGAAATGAGTGGATGAACTACAAAGATTTTTCCTTTTGATAATGGTTGATTCAGGATTGCCGAAAAGTTAAAAGTTGCCATAACATCTTGAGAACGAAATGTCTGAGAGTTATTGTCGGTCAGAACTAAAGAGATAGATAATGATTTTTTTGAATTATCAAAATATTCGATGGAATTAATATCAATATCGGTATATTCGGGAAGTGGGTTTGTCCCATGAATTTCTTTTAAGAGAGTATTGAACTGTTTTATCATAATTTTCCATTCTGCCAGACCTGATTCAGCCAATGCTTGATGATAAATACGTATTATTGAAGGTAGTACAATGTCAATTGTGTCATAGTATGTAATTGTGAGCCAATATTCCGATTTTTCCTTTGAAATAATGGTATGGTGAGGAAACATTTCTATGAATGTATTTTCCATATCATGGGGTATAAATGCTGTAATTTTACAATATTCATATAGTCGATTAAGTATGATAGATTTTGTATTTTGCAATTTATCAGACATAAAAGTTGCACGAATATCTCCTGTGAGAATTGGCTTTATCGGATTTTCTGATTCGCCAACATCTCTTGATTTCGTATTTGTTTCTGATGATGATACAGCTATTGTATCATTAATCGGAATAATTTTTTGTGCAATTGGAAGTATTGGCTGAAGCAGTGAATCAACTTGCTTTTCTGAAGGTTGTTCACGAGTTTGTTGTCGTAATGATGGCGAATATTGCAGCCCTAATGACACACCTAATGATAAAGGTTTGACAGCATCGGTTTTGGTGATTGAGGTGAGAGAATTTTGAGCCGATATGCCGGGCATAAGCCACAAAGATTGCGAAGAATTAAGCGGCAAACTATATAAAAGAGAAATGTGGATTGCAGCGTAGGGTGAAAATTGTGAAACGATATTCTGTTGTGTGAGTGCATCTGTAAGAAGAGTGCCGCGAAGTTCCGGAGGATTATTTACTGTTTGTGTGTGCGTGGTATATGCCACTAGAGGGATGCAATAGGGAAATCCGAGAGCAAGTTTCATGTTCCCGAATTGTGTTGAAAGTGTCGGACTAATTTGTACACCAAGATATTGTGAAGAAATGAGATGTCGAATTGTCGCATTAACGGGCGTACCATTGAAGGAAAAAGTACTTGACTCATTACCACTTGATTGAATATTGGAAAATACGGCATCAAAACCTAAAGAAAGAGAGAAAGTGTGTAAAAGAGAAATACCGGCTTCGATACCAATTCTTTTTTCAAGCGGAACATTATCATTTTCAAAAAGTACGGAACTCGGAACATTGACCTCGGGATATGTGAGTATAGAGTTTTGGTTAAGCCAAGGCATAAAGGAACCACGCAAATGTATAAACTCTTGCGCTGTAATACTTTGTACAGCCAAAATTATATACATGGCGAGAACACCACATATAACATAAAGTCTTCGATGGAGTATGCTGCACATTATCAGATTTGTTTTCCTTTTTCTAAAACAAAAAACATTTGTGAGGTTTTAGCAAATATTCCTCGTATAAAATCAAATCCTGCAAAAATTCCGGTTAATGGTGCATAGAGTGGATGATAGACCACAGGGCGTTCTTTTGTGATTTTTACCATTCCTATATTTTCCAGAGCAAATAATGTGCTTGTTGCCCAAAAAGGAGCACCCTGTGTATAAGAAAATGTTTTTACCGATAACCCTGCATTTTTCGCACAGAGTTCAAAACTACTTTTGGTGAATAATGTCCAATGACGGGGGCAATGAAATCCGCCCCAGTTTCTATTGCGAAATATACGAGCATCAAGTGCATCACAATTAGGTGTTTTTATGATAATTATCCCTTCATCAGAAAGTAACTCGCGGCATTTTTTAAGAACTTCACTTGGAAATTCTACATGCTCAATAAGATTGAGCATAAGGATAATATCATATTTTGTTGTAGTTTCATATTCTTCAATACGACCACAAAAATAACCATGCCCATTTTTTGCAGCTCCGGCAGCAGCGTCAGGATCAAGGTCAACAATCATGGTATTTTTCACTCGATTATCTGCTTCTTGTAACACATTGAGTTCCCATCCGACACCGCCGCCAACATCAAGTGCTGTAAGAGATTGTTTTTTCACAGATTGTGATAATTGGCGAAAGAATCGTTTATCTAAACCGGTTTTTATTGAACTAATAATTGATGTGTTCTGCTCTGCAAACGAATAATAATTTGATGGATAAATAATGGACAATCGGTCTATTGGTACGGGATGCAAGTACAATGATTCGCAGTTGTTACAACGATACAAAGTAAATGTTTCATCCGTTGTGCGATATTCTCTATCGGTTGCTTTAGCCCATTCTTGGAATGAATCAGAGCCGCAGCATGGACATTGTTGTGTCGGTTTCATATTATATATCCTTTTTTGTATCTAATAATTGTTTGCAAGCATTCAACACTGTTGTGACACTTATTTCTTTTATACACTTAAATTGTTCATTACCGGTAAATTGTCTGCATTGTGCGGGTTTGGGTGAAAAATAAAAACAAGGACTGCATGGTAAATCATTGCGCCTTACGACAATTGAGTTATCAGACCAAGGTTTTGTGTGCACATGACTTGTATAGCCAAAAATTGCTACGGTCGGTATATGTAATGCCGCCGCACAGTGCATTAAACCGGAATCGTTAGAAACAAAGAGATTACATCGAGAAATAAGAGCCAAACCGCTGAGAAGAGAAGGTGTTTTGACTATTTTTGCCTTTGAGCGTGCTGCAATATATTCATTCACATCTTGTTCTTCGGGTCCTCCGAATAATAATACCGTAGCATTATAGTTTTGATGGAGTATTTCTGCTAATTCGGCATATTTGTCTTTATCCCATCTTTTATGAATTTGATTTTTGAATAATGCAGAACCGGCGTGAAATCCGATAAGTAATGAATTTTTGCAAATATTCTCTTTATCAAGCCATAGTTGTGCAAAAGTTTTTGATTCTTCATCTACATATAGCTGCAAAGAATTGTCATTATACGATGAAGTGTCGGTTATTAAATTAACTAAGCGTATATTTTCTTCAACATTGTGTAAGTCGTTGTTTTCTAATATTCTGTAATTGTTAAGAAAATTTAGCGATCGAATATTAGTATGCAAATAGTCATGACCGAGTCTTTTATTTGCTCCTATTATTCGCGATATGATATTGTAAGGGAAACGATTTGCCGGAAAAACATTAATGGAAATATCATATTGATTGCGGAGTGATAATAAAAAATTGATGCTTTTAAATGGGTTTTCTTTAAGAAAATTCCAAAAATATATTTTTGAAATATGAGGATTGTTTTTGTAAATATCCAGCGTTGCTTTAAACATCGTGAGTATATGAATATTGGCATCGGGATACTTCGACGACAAAGCAGCTAATGCCGGCGTGAACATGAGTGCATCCCCCAAACCCGATAAAGCAATGATAAGAATATTCATATTAAGCACCGGCATACAATGGATGAATATATTGCTGCGAGTAATCTGTCGGTATAATCACCGTGCCATCGTAATCTATAATAACATCAACTTCTGTACGCATACCAATTTCACCACGAATATAAATGCCCGGCTCGCAGGTCAACACCGCTCCGGCTTTTAGTTTTTCATAGCGATTGCCTACGTCATGTACGTCCAGCCCTAGGAAGTGGGCGGTGCCGTGCGGAAAATATTTTTTGT
>JAFLBY010000240.1 GCA_017302855.1 Candidatus Kapaibacterium sp. | reverse complement strand
ATTACCCTCAATCCGATTATCTATCAAAAGCATTTGTCAAATTACTTGGACTTTGCATTGATTCGTCATCACTTCACCTATCTAAAGCGTGAAATTTCCAGTGTAGTCGAGTTACCCAAACATGAAGACACAATTATCTCTTTGTATCGTGAGGAAGCAAAAAGGGCTATTCGCAAAGCACAGAAAAATGATGTTCGCATTATGGAAACCAATCAATTCGAACAATATTATGCAATACTTTCTAAAAATTTGAAAATGAGGCATGGTGTTTCTCCCACACATTCACTTGATGAATTATTACGCTTAAAAGAAAAATTCCCCGATTCAATTCGACTATGGGGTGCTTTTTTAGATGAGAAACTGATTGCAGGTGTCTGTAATTTTTCTGCTAATGCTAAAGTTGTTCTGGCTTTTTATATTAGTCATGACGAGGATTATCAAGAATATCGCCCGGTAAACACATTGTTTTATGAAATTATGAAACAATCATCGCGAGAAGGATTTGATTATTTAGATTTTGGTATTTTCACAGTAAACATGGAGCCGAATTGGGGTCTGGCACGTTTCAAAGAAAATTTTGGCTCCAGAGGTATATTTCGTGATACTTTTTATTGTGACTTATCGTGAAAAAAATATTACATGCCGCTGTAGAAAATTACGCAGGTGTTCCTTATGATTTTGCAAGAATGCACAATGAATGTGGGGATTACTCTCGACTCATTACCCAGTATTCGAATATCCGCGGATTTACCGAGGACATTTGTTTGAATTTCTATGTCCCGCGTTTTCCTATGGCATCAAAGTGGAGAACAAAGAAGCATAATACTACACAGACAGTCAGCAATAATAAAGTTCCGTTTTTTAAGCCCCACAATGTGATTGAAAAATTATATTTTTCGCTCTCCGACATAGCACGTCAAAAAGCAATACAAAATTTAATTCACAAAGAACATCTTAACGAATTTGATATTATTCATTATGATGGCGGTATGGATTTTACTCGTAAGCCCAAACAATCGCTCGTATGGAAAAAAGAAGGAAAAAAAATTGTAACATGTTATTATGGAAGTGATTTACGTTCGCGAGGAATTATCAGAGAGTTGGATGAAATATCGGATATGAGAATTACCAGCGAGTATGATCACCTACAATTAATGGATAATTTGAACTATGTATTTTACCCTTACGATACAAGTGAATTACCAACACCTGTTGCAAATACAACCTCCACAATAAAAATAGTCCATTCTCCTACCAATCGTCAATTCAAAGGAACCAATGGCATCATATCGTGTATAAACACTTTAAAAAAGTCATTTCCAATTGAGTTTTATCTCCTTGAAAATATGCCAAGGCAACAAGTACTTGACATTAAAAAACATTGCGATATCTGCATAGACCAAGTCGGTGGGTCACAAGGTGGAACCGGTTATGGGAAGTCTGGATTAGAAACATTAGCAATGGAAATTCCAACAATTACTAATATGACGAACGAGTATTTGCAATGGATACCTGAAAACCCATTTGTTATTGCCAATTCACATAAAGAATTAGAAGAACAATTAGTATTTCTTATTGAAAACGTTGATGCCAGAAAAAAAATAGGTCTGCATGGGAAAAAATGGGTGCAGACCTATCACAGTTTTCAATCCGTTAATAAACGATTATATAGTTTATATGAGAAACATAATATAATCTAATGGAGACAAACGAGATATGATACCTAAAACTATGCAGTGATGATGCTGAGAGTATTTCCAATCCATGCAAAACAAAAAATATCACTCAAGAAGAACTCTACGATCAGCTTATTCCCTATATACATTTGCATAATTTTGAGCAGCCGTAAAAGTATTCGATAAGAGCATAGCAATAGTCATCGGTCCTACCCCACCGGGCACAGGTGTAATTGCAGACACGTATGGCAACACGCTGTCATAATCTACATCACCGACTATTGAGTATCCTTTTTCTGAAGATTCATCAATAACACGGTTAATTCCGACATCAATAATCACTGCACCGGGCTTAATATCATCGGCGGTAATTCTATGTGCAACACCAATAGCTGCAATTAGTATATCTGCTTGTTTAGTATAATGTCGTAAATCATCAGCTCCGGTGTGACATATTGTAACAACTGCATTTCCGCGCGTCGATTTTTGGTACAATAAATTAGCTATTGGCTTACCGACAATATTACTTCTTCCAACAACAACGACATGTTTACCTGAAGTTTTAATCGAGCTTCGAACCAATAATTCAACGATGCCGGCAGGTGTACAAGGCACAAAACCACCAATACCTGTCACCAATTTACCTACATTTATCGGATGAAATCCATCAACATCTTTGTCGGGATGTATTGCCATAATCACATTCGTTTCGTTGATGTGTTTTGGCAACGGTAACTGAACCAATATGCCATGAATAGTGGTGTCTTTGTTCCACGCAGCAATAACTTCAAGTACGTCTTTTTCAGAAGTATGTTCTGGCAAAGTAACAATAATAGAGTGTAATCCGACTTTTTCGCAAGCTTTGGCTTTTGATCGGACATAGACCTGCGAAGCAGAATTATCACCAACCAATAAAAGTGCAAGCCCGGGCTTGACTCCTGTTTTCGCAACTAAATCTTTCGTTTTTTCAGCAAGTTCCAACTGAATTATCTGAGCAATTTCTTTTCCGTTTATTATCATAGAATTTCACTATTAGTTTGTGAGTTTGATAAGCGTTTAATATTTCTATAAAATCTTATTTGCAATGGTTCCGCCATAATATACACTTTCTGTAATGGTATTCCTGTCTCAGAATACACAGCAATAATCACTGATACAATTAACCCAAAAGTTTGATATATCCAGAACGTAACAAAAAATGATGTTGTAAAAAGTATGGCTACTTGGGCAATAAAAAGGTATGGAATAATAGAAAGCAAGCTTTGAGATTCCGGTGATAATGCCACTGATTGAAATTGACTTCTCATTGTAAAAAACAGATAACGAAACATCACAGCATACAAACCAATGAAGAAGAACATACCGATTACACCCATCTCTGCCAAAACAGTAAAGAAGGTAGAATCAATATACGTTATTTGATTGACTCTATCAAAAAGATACACGCATCCCAATCCAAATCCTGTTATAGGATATTCAACCCATATCCAAAATCCTCGTATCATTGTTTCTAATCTGCCAAAAAATGATTCACCGCCTGTCGTTTGCGTTGTTCCACCAAAAAAGATACTATAAATACCACCAACTCTTTGAACAAACAACTCAAGGACACTGGTTTCTGTATAGAACAAAATGATGTTGTCGGCAACTACAAGCAGAAATGGTAAAACTAAACCAAATATTACGATGCCTCGTAATGAAAATTTTCTATGATACAACAAATATGTAAGAAGTAAAACGACGGATAATAATAGACCCGTGAGCGAAAATGCAAGTAATAATCCGACAATATTTACAACAACAATAGACCACCAAAGAATCTTACTTCCTATGAAAGCCCTAAATTTATATGACAAACTCACAAAGAGCAATGACAGTATTTGTGAAGTATAACCGGCAAATGACGAAGGTTCTGAAAATATGGAAGTTGCCCTAAAAAACGCTCCATAACTGAGACTTAACTGACCCCATTCCTTAAAGTCCATGCCTCGAGCCAAATTAGTATTTGTGGACATGGTTATCCACGCAAACGGTAAATTAAATGCTCGGGCAAACAGTTGATAAATACCGAAAGCACTGACTAATAATGAAAGGAATATATGAACTCTATAAGCCTTATATATATCGTTAACAGAAAAGTTTGAAGCTACAATAGCAAATCCTATTACTAATACATAAATGTAATGCAGCGTGGTTTTTATCCATTGCACTTGCATTTCGCCATTACTTGAAAGTATTGGTATTGCAGACGAAAGAACAACAGCGAGAGTCATACCTAAAAACCACGATACTATTGGGAATGGCGGTAATGCTATCGGCTCTCCCTTCCACACAGTCGCATAAAGAGCATAGAGTACGATGACGATGCTAATAATGTCAACCAAGGATATTCCATACGTACTTACACTAAACAAAAAATACGTAGCCGTTAAATTGGAAAGCAATAACAGCGTGAGCATGATAAACTTCATGAATCTTGACCCGCCAAATATTGTTCAATGTCATCTAAGGTAAATAATGGTTTCAAGCAGCAGTAATTCTCACATATAAATACACATGGTCTCTCTGCATTGAACTGAGATGTATATGAAAGAGGTAAG
>JAFLBY010000024.1 GCA_017302855.1 Candidatus Kapaibacterium sp. | reverse complement strand
AGCTGGAATATTTACAGATTCATATTTGAATAGATATAATAATGATTTTCCATTGGAAACTCTTTATACAAAATCTCTGAACCGGCCTCTTAGAGTGGAAGTGCTCGAACAGGGTAAAGATACCGAACATTTTCCGGATTTTGGATTAACTGTTTTTAAAAAATCACGATATTCGTGTGCAATTCGTGCAGGAAGTATAGGACAAAAAGGCAAAGGAGGTCATGCTCACAATGACCAATTATCTTTTTGCATTGCTATTGATGGCATAATGTTATGCACCGATCCGGGAACATATCTTTATACACCGCTGTGGCAAGAGCGTAATCGTTTCCGAAGCACAGCCATGCATAATACTCTCGCTGTGGAATCTATGGAACAAAATAATTGGGTATCGGGTCCCGGCGATGTATTGTTTTGGATGCTTGGCGATACTTCACGCGCTAAAACATTAGAATATTCAGCCAATTACTATAGCGGTGAACATTATGGGTTTGGCGTTCCACACAGAAGAACATTGCATTTCTCGGAATTTGAGATTAAAGCCCACGATTTATGTACATTGCAAAAATCTAAATCGCTACACTTCCACATAGCGCCATCATGGATTATCACACAAGAAACATCCTTAAAAATTATTTTTTCTCATAAAGACACAAATGTAATTTTTACAGCAGATTCACCTATTATTGTGAAAGAATCATTATTTTCGGAAGGTTATGGTAAAGTACAACCTATATCTCAACTTATTATACCTATGACACATAATGAATGTGTGTGGTCATTAACTCTGGAAAGATAATATGGAAGACATCAATCAAATATCCAAAACAAAGTTGCCGGAAGAAAGACGCGATTTTTTGAAAAATGTAGTAAAAATCACAGGAATATTTACACTATTTTCATCATTGTCTTTCATTATTCTTAGTATATTCCCTTCAATAATCGGAGAGAAAAAGCGTTCTCAACGTTTTGCTTTGGCACTTGATTCATTTCCAACCGATCAAGAGTATCTCATCGGAAAAGTCGGGGATAAAAACTTCGTTTTATTCAAAGACAATACAACATTCTCAGCATATAATTTACAATGCACTCATGCAGGATGTACAACGCAATGGCAACCAAAAACGGAACAATTCTATTGCGCATGTCATAATGGAATATTTGATAAAAATGGCAAACCAATTTCGGGTCCGCCAAATAAACCATTGGAAAAACTAATGCTATACACAGAAAATTCTCACATTATCATTATCGAATAAATAAAGGAAATAATTATGATACAAGTTTCAGGTACATCAACCGCGATTGTTACACCATTTCTTGCAGATGGTACAATTGATTTTCATTCATTTGAAACACTCTTAGAACGTCAAATTTCAGCAGGTATTGAAAGTGTTGTTGTTTGTGGTTCAACAGGAGAAGGGGCAACACTGACCTTTGAAGAAAAATGCTCACTATTTCGTTTTGCTGTTGAAAAAAATCAAAAGCGTATTCCAATAATTGCCGGTACGGGTTCCAATGATACACGTGCTTCTATTGAATTGACTCAAGCAGCGGAACAATGCGGTGTGGATGCTATGCTTGTCGTTGCACCATTTTACAATAAACCAACACAGCATGGACTATTTGAACATTTTCATGCTATAGCCGATTCAACCGAATTACCGATTATTCTCTACAATGTGCCGGGAAGAACTGCATGTAATATGACCGCGGAAACGCAGTTGAAAATTGCAGAACATTGCAAAAATGTCATTGCCACAAAAGAAGCCTCTGCGGATCTTGAACAAATGATGGAAATTATCCGCAATGCGCCCGACCATTTTTCCTTATTAGCAGGTGATGATGCTTTAGCTTTACCAATTATTGCCTGTGGGGGTAAAGGTGTCGTATCCGTTATTTCCAATATTATTCCTTTAGAGTTTGGCAATAGTATTCGCATGGCACTTAATGGTAATTATGCAGAAGCACGTGAACAGCATCTATATTATTTATCGCTTATGAAAGCCTGTTTTATAGAATCTAATCCTATCCCGGCAAAAACATTATTAGCAGAGATGGGGCTTTTGCAAGATAATTTCCGATTACCCTTAACGCAAATACAAAATCAGAACAGACAAAGACTTCAAGAAATAAAAAATAGATATAATTTTTGAGGAGAAAGTCATGAAATATATCATCGTACAACTTAGTATAGTGTTAGCCATAATAATGGTGTCGGGTTGTGGAGAAAGCACCACTCCATCTGAAAATAAGCCACAAACAATTAATCCTTTACTTCAGGGTAATAGATGGAACTATCATTCAGTTTGGTATAAAAACCCCAATAACTCAACAACAATAAAAGAGGAAAAAAAATATTCCATAGAAGTAGTGGGTAAAGAAATTATTAAGGGAAAAGAGTATGCTTTATTGCAATATTCCGACCAAGACAAACCGAGTTTAGCCGCATATAATGACAATACGGGATATTGGCAAAACTCGTTGGACAATCCTATACTTATGGCTGCATTTCCATGCAAAACGGGTGACACTTGGGTAAGAGATACAATCCCTCGCACCGATGAGCAAGGTAACAAAATTGGATCTTTTACTACTCGTATGACTGTGATTTCAACAAATACTAAGCGTAATGTTTACAACAAAGACTATATATGCTATCATTATCAAGAAACATACAATGAGCTAAATGATAACACTAAAATTTCTGATACACAGATAGATTATTTTTATGCTGTGAATATTGGGCTTGTTGAAATGGTTATGACCGACAAAGGTAAAGAAATAAGAACATTAGAACTTATGTCTGCATCATTGCAATAATATTATATTGATGTACCCATAAAAATCCAATAAAAAAGCCCGATACTTATCGGGCTTTTTTATTAATCATATTCCGTTCAAGAGAATAATTGCAGCTTTTTCTTTCGTGATTCTTCAAGAGGCAACATTTCTTTTTCATTTGACCTTCGCGAATAATCCTGTCGTACTTTTTCATATTCTGCCTTTATTTGCGCTATAAATTCGGGAGAGGTGTCGCCATTCAATAAATTCCCTGCCACAGGCACAGCGCGTGAAGCATCCAGAACATGCATTGCTATACCGGAATATTGTGGTGAGATTTTTACTGCCGTGTGCACACGTGATGTTGTGGCTCCACCAATTAATAATGGCGTATTCATTCCTCTGCGTTCCATTTCTTTTGCAACATGCACCATTTCATCGAGAGAGGGTGTAATAAGTCCTGACAATCCTATAATATCCACATTTTCTTTAGAAGCTGTTTCTAAAATCTTATCTGCGCTGACCATCACTCCCAAATCTATAACTCTATAATTATTACAGCCCAGCACAACTCCCACAATATTTTTACCAATATCATGAACATCGCCTTTGACGGTAGCCATTAAAATAGTACCATTCGGCTTTGATTCTTCGCCATTTTTTTCTGCTTCCATAAACGGCATTAAATATGCAACGGCTTTTTTCATAACACGTGCAGATTTAACTACTTGTGGTAAAAACATTTTTCCGGCACCGAATAAATCTCCGACAATATTCATTCCATCCATTAAAGGTCCTTCAATAATTTCAATCGGACGAGAATAATAGTGACGTGCTTCCTCCATATCTGCATCAATATGGGCATCAATACCTTTTACCAAAGCATATTTTACTCTTTCCTCAATGGATGTATTTCTCCAAGCAAGTTCTTCTTGTTTTTTTTGCGTAGAGTCCTGTGCAGACATTTTTATTTTTTCAGCATATTCTACTAATCGTTCGGTAGCATCAGCACGACGATTAAATAAAACATTCTCAATATATTCGAGCAAATCTTTGGGTATATCATCATAAATGTCCACCTGCCCTGCATTTACAATCCCCATATCCATACCGGCTTTGATAGCATGATACAGAAAAGCCGAGTGCATTGCTTTGCGAATTGGCTCATTGCCGCGAAATGAAAATGATAAATTAGACACGCCGCCGGAGACTTTTGCATGCGGTAAATTCTTTTTTATCCATTCGGCAGCTTGGATAAAATCCATGGCATACGTATTATGTTCTTCAATTCCTGTTGCTATGGCAAAAATATTAGGATCAAAAATTATATCCTCAGGAGGAAATCCGACTTCTTCCGTTAAAATAGAATATGCTCTTTGACAAATTTCAATTTTACGGGCAGCCGTATCTGCTTGTCCTTGTTCATCAAAAGCCATAACAACAGTTGCAGCACCATAATATCGGATTTTACGTGCTTGTTCAATAAATTTTTCTTTCCCTTCTTTCAAAGAGATTGAATTTACAATTCCCTTTCCTTGAATACATTGTAATCCTTTTTCTATGACCGACCATTTTGACGAATCAATCATAATCGGTACTCGGGCAATATCCGGCTCGGCGGCTATTAAATTCAGAAATGTGACCATTGCACCTTCGGAATCCAACATCCCCTCGTCCATGTTAATATCAATAATTTGCGCACCGGCTTCAACTTGCTGTAAGGCAACGGACAATGCCTCATCATATTTATTTTCTTTTATCAATTTTGCAAATTTAGCAGAACCCGTGACATTTGTTCTTTCTCCAATATTGACAAAATTTAATTCGGGACGCATGATAAATGGTTCATAGCCCGACAATCGCATAAATTGAGGATGTGTGGGAATTATTCGTGGTGTTAATGCACTTACATTTTTTGCCATTAAAGCTATATGATCGGGTGTCGTACCGCAACAACCACCAACAATATTAAATAATCCTTCTTGCGCAAATGATGTTAGTACAGAAGCCATGTGCTGGGGTGTTTCATCATAGCCGCCCATTTCATTGGGTAAACCTGCATTAGGATAAACACTGACAAAACATGTAGCAATGCGCGATAATTCTGCTAAAAATGGGTGCATTTGCTCTGCACCGAGAGCACAATTTAATCCGACAGATAATAAATTCGGGCAATGACGTATAGAATTCCAAAATGCCTCTGTGGTCTGACCGGATAATGTACGACCGCTCAAATCAACAATTGTTCCGGAAATCATGACAGGCAAAGACATTCCGCGCTCATCGAATATTTCATTGACTGCATAAATTGCTGCTTTTGCATTGAGCGTATCGAACACTGTTTCAATAAGAATAATATCAACACCACCATCAAGTAAGCCGTGTAATTGTTCTTTATAAGCAAGAACTACCTCATCCCAATTCGTAGCACGAAAACCGGGATTATTCACATCAGGTGATAATGACAGCGATTTATTTAATGGTCCTAAAGCACCGGCAACAAAACGTGGTTTTTCTGCGGTAGAATATTCTAATGCCGCCTCTTTTGCTATGCGTGCCGCTCGTACATTTATCTCATACGCAAATTCTTGCGCATCATAATCAGCTTGCGCAATTCGTGTTGCACTGAATGTATTGGTTTCAATTATATCAGCTCCGGCAGCAAGATATTCTCTATGAATATTTTTTATTATATCCGGTTGGGTTATAGAGAGTAAATCGTTATTTCCTTGCAAATCATGATTATGATGGCAAATTTGAGCATGAATTGTGTCATGATGATGATGTGTTCCTCCTCGAAAATCTTGCTCTTGGAGTGTATGTTTTTGTATCATCGTTCCCATAGCACCATCAATGATAAGAATTTTTCGGCGCAAAAGGTCAGTTAATTGCTGAAATAATGTCATGCTCTCGTTATGTATCATAAATAAAATAGAATCAAAATTATTATTATTGCTTTACAAAAGTCACAGGTAAGGGGAAAAACAAAAAGGTTATAGTGCCTGAGATACTTTTTTTATCCGTGCTCATTTTTCCATTCGATATTTGGAGAGGAACCGTTTGTAAAAATCCTCCACCGCCGCCACCGCCGCCGCCTAATGAGGATAAAATACTAAGGTCAAGCAACCCTGCATTAATTGCAACCGTTGAATCAGCATTAAAACTTGCAGTGCAATTTTCTAATGGTTGAGCTAATTTATAGGGGAATTCTTCATCGGGATTCGCATTGGGATCAAGAAGATTTGCAGGAATATCAAAAAGAGCATAGCCTCTGCCTTTAATGCTATTTTGTGATTCTGAAAAAAAGACATCAACAGTGCCGCCGATTTGAATTACCGGTACTGCGATCTGAGCTTTCCAGTTTCCGGCTAACGGTGATGGTTTAGGTAATACAACAGTCGTTGTAGGCTGCTGTGCACCCGTCGGATCTTCTTTGCATGCTGCAAGAGTCAATATCATTGCACAAGCAATAAATAACAGCGATGGCGAAAACATAATTTTTTTCATAATGACTTTCATATAATTTATAATGATATTCCCGAATACACACCTATGCCCGCAGAAAGATGATTGCATGAACTGAGAGTATTGCAATTTGAACATAATTCCGAATAAGAAACTGTTGAATTGACCGTATTTTGCTGATAGACATTTGATAATTGTTTTTGCATTATATTTTTCTCTTTTGCAGATGGATTACCGGATGTCAATATTTTTTTTTCATTGTCGGATTGCTGTGAATTAATGTTACCGGAATTTTGCTGAAGCTCTGCTTGTGCTGCCGCTGCTGCTTTTGCGGCTTGCGCTGCTACTGCGCGATCTTGTCCGGAAGTATCTCCGGGAGCTAAAGCGGCACGTCGAACAATTTGCATTTTTGCAATAGTTGCTTGCGGATTATTCGGCACAGGAGAAGTATCTATTTTTACTTCTCCACTTACAGCATATCGTTTACCATCGGGACCGACGGTATAACCGAATGATTTACCACGAGCCAAACCACCCGCTGCTGCCTGATGCGCCGCTTCATGCGCTTTGACATCAGCATCTATTTTTTCTAATGCACGGATAATTTTTTGATCTTTTTCTGATAATTCCTTCGTACCGGAGAAGACTTTTTTTTCTTCATTTTCTTTACCGCTTTGCAATGGCGAAGCTCGCTCTGTATCATAGCCGGACGATATAGAATTAATCGTTATCATTCAGAGTAATTGCAACATTGATAATTATTGATGAGGTTTCCACGGAATATCATCAGTGCCGTCAAGAAAATTAGCCATTCGAGCCGCTGTAAACAGAAAATCCGATAAACGATTCAGAAATGGTATAACCGCCTGTCCTATATCGTCATTTTCAGATAACTCGACACATAAACGCTCAGCACGACGACAAACCGTTCTTGCCAAATGCAAAAAAGACGCAGCTTTGGTGCCACCCGGTAAAATAAATGTTTTTAATGTCGGTAAATCATAGCTGTAACGGTCAATAATTTCTTCAAGCCATTTCGTATGTTTTTCTTCCACTCGCGGGATATGATATTTTGCTTCACGTTCCAATGGTGTTGCCAAATCTGCGCCGACGGTAAAAAGTAAAGCACTAATTTCAGTTAAAATCGGCTGCATACTTTTTGGCATATCATCTTGCGCCAAAGCAATACCGATGACACAATTTAATTCATCAACAGTACCATACGCATCTATACGAGCGGAATATTTTTTTACTCTTTGTCCGCCGAATAATCCTGTGGTGCCATCATCACCTGTTTTGGTGTAAATTTTTATACTCATATTTCACCTATTAAGCATTTTGTGCCGCGCGTGCCGATGCCGCAGCAGCTATCTGGGTAATTTGTGAATCTAACATTAACAATGCTCCTGAATTATCGCCTACCATTTTTAACTTTTGCAACACTCTGTCTGCCATCACTTCTTCTTCTAACTGTTCGGTAATAAACCAATGGAGAAATACCTCAGCTGAATAGTCGGCATGTTCACGTGCCACTTTAAGGATTTGATGTATTGTTAAAGAAAGTGAACGTTCATGATCATAAATTGCTGTGACCGCTTCCACCGGCGAAGCCCATGTCATGGATGGCTTATGAATATCACGAAAATCAACACTCCCCTTGCGTTCCAAGATATAATTGTAAATCTTCATACCGTGCATCAACTCTTCTTGAGCTTGAGCATTCGTCCATTGCTCGAATCCTTCAAGGTCTTGAGAATTGAAATATGTTGACACTGAAAGGTATAAATACCATGAATAAAATTCTTTATTCATTTGAGCATTCAATAATTCGAGTACTTCGGGATGTATCATTTTGTCCACCTGTAAAATTGAAAAATATAAGCAAAAATACAGCCCTTACTGTGTATGGTGTATATCTATGCATGCTTTCTTTGAAAGAACCTTAGAACTTATACACAATGCGCTGTGTAGGTTCATGACGATTAAAGCGTAATTTTGTCGTACTATTCATTAACACAGTAACACACGATGAAAGCATTGGTAACCGGAGCAACAGGTTTTATAGGTAGTCACATTGCGGATTTATTACACAAAAAAGGCTATGATATTGTTTGTACAATTCGTTCTTCGAGCAATATGCGTTGGCTCAAAGACAAACCATATTCACTTGTAGAGACATCACTTAGCGACAAAAAAGGGCTTGTAAAAGCATTAGATGGTGTGGACATTGTCTTTCATGTTGCGGGTTTGACAACCGCAAAAAATGAAGCAGAATTTATGCGAGGGAATCGTGATGGGACACGCACTATGCTTGATGCGGTTCTGGAAGCAACACCCAATATCAAACGCTTTGTCCATGTCAGTAGTTTGGCTGCCGTAGGTCCGGCTGAATCACTTGACAAACCTGTAACCGAATCCACACCTTTTCACCCGCTCACTGCGTATGGCAGAAGTAAAAAAGCTGCCGAAGACGAAGTAATGAAAGAACAGCACCGCATTCCTATTACTATTGTGCGACCTCCCGCTGTCTATGGACAAAGAGATACCGAAATTTTAACATTCTTCCAAACAGTAAACAAAGGCATTGCGCCGCTTATTGGTTTCGATGAAAAAAGAGTAAGCTTGATTCATGGTCTGGATCTTTCTCGCGGCATCATCGAAGCGGGCGAATCGCTCAATACAATCGGTAAGCCATACTTTGTTTCCTCAAAACAATACTATACATGGGAAGAAATCGGGAAGACCACACAAGAAATTTTAGGAAAACAACGTATTCTCACGCTGCGCATTCCCCATCCTTTGGTGTTCGCACTTGCCGGAGCTGCCGGTTTTTTTAACCGTTTTTCTGCAAAACCGGGTGTTCTCAACTATGAAAAAGGTATTGATATTACTCGGCAATTCTGGATTTGTTCCATTGACAATGCCGAAAAAGATTTCCAATTCAAGGAGGAGTTTACATTAAGACAAGGAATTCAACAAACCATTGAATGGTACAAAGAACAGGGTTGGCTGTAATATTTCATACATACTCTTTATGGATTGCATTACTCAAAATAAAGCAAATCGGGTGCGAAATTGTCCAAAAATCGCCACTTTGACGCTTTATAGCTTATACTTCTATGGCTTTATCTCAAAAGTATTTGCGTGTTTCGTTAAAAAATCGCATTTTGCATGGTCAGAATGTACAAAAACATGCGACAAATCCAAAAAACTATGGTTATTGCCATAATGAATGGTACGCAATGCGTAGTACGTACTCATCATTGAACAGAATCACGACATTCCATCAATTCACAATTTTTATCTCATTCTTTTCGGAGTTACTATGGTACACCGATTCACTTTTTTCCGCAGCATGATGCTTTTGGCATTGCTCGGATTTATCACAAGCACGGCATCTTTTGCCCAGATGCCCAAAAAGAAAGTCGTTGTTGAAAAACAAACAGGTGCTTGGTGTCAATACTGCCCGGGCGGTATTGAAGCATTCGACAACATTCACGAACAATACCCTGAGGATGCTATTCTTATGGCATATCATCAAGGTGATGGTATGGAAATTACAGAGCAGGAAACTATTCGTGCAGCGGGTTACTGGAGTGGCTACCCAAGTGCAACAGTGAATCGTTCGGACGCTATTGCAACACACCCTGCTACTGTTGCCGGAAATATAGGTAATTATATGGGGCGTACATCTATTGTGGATGTTCGTCTAAAATCCGTGAACTTTAATGCAGGTTCACGCAGTTTACAAGTTGAAGTTGAAGCACGCTTTTTTGCAAATCATACCGGCGAAAAACGTTTCAATTTGATTGTCATCGAAGATAGTGTCACAGGTTCAGGGCAACCATTCGACCAAGTAAACGCATTTAATAATACAGTCGGTAGCAAATGGTATAAAAAAGGTAATCCCATCAAAAATTTCTATCATCGCCATGTTGTTCGTAAACTTCTCGGTGGTGCATGGGGTGCGGCTAATTCACTTCCCAACAGCGTACAAGCCGGTGATGTGAAAACTTATACTTTCAGCAGCAAGTTAGACAATACTTGGAAACCTGAGAAAATGTACTTGGTAGCAATGGTTGCAGAATTTGACAATGATGCAACAAAGGCTCGTACCATACTTAATGCTGAGGAAGAGCGACTTACTGTACGTTCCGCCCGTGCAGAATTATCCATGTCAAAACCATACAATGTTATCAAACCATCGGAAGTTATCGAGAAAATCATTACCGTTAAAAACACCAATGCAATGGAGTTAACCTATGATCTTGAAATTGATGAAGACAATAGTTCTTATCCGGGTGATTGGACAGCCGAATTAGGTGCAACCGATGTAAAAATTGCAGCAGGTAAAACAGCCGATATTACCGTAAAAATTACAGCAGGTTCTTCTTTCTCAATGGCTGAGTTAGGAAAAGTGATTGTCAAAGCAACGCCAAGAGCAAAAGCAGGTATTGACCCGAGAGAAAATTCTGTTACGGTATTTGCGCTTACCAATAATGCCAAGTATTTGACGACACAAATTGGCGGTTTTGTCAATTGGGGTGATGATTATGCAAATCTCATGTCAGAAAGTCCCGCTTATGGTAATGGTATCTTACGTGCAAGCTGGCAAGAAGCAGAACCGCTTATTGCCAATTTCAAAAATCAATTTGATGGCTACTCCTTCCAATTATCCGGTGGTATAGTTACTCAAACCGGCGTAGTTGCTCCGGCACCATTAGCTATAAAATCAGCAACTTATCCCAATATTGCTTTATTGGTGACTAATTTATTGGCAGATGGCAAAAGTGTCTTTTTATCAGCACCGCGTTCTTTGTGGTGGGCTAGCAATGATCCAAATGCTGCTGAAGGTAAGGTTCCTGAAGCCGTGAATTTCTTCAAAGATATTCTCAAAATCGAATTTGTGCAAAGTATTGCGCGCTTCACTGTGAGTGGTAACACTTATTCATTAACGAAATTTAATGTTGCAGGAATTGAAGGTAATCCTATTTCCAATGCAGTGAATGGCTTAGGAAACAACACATTCTCAAATTACACTATGTACACCGATATTCTCAAATTATCAACAGGCAGTACAAGTGTTCCTCTTTTCACAACAGACAATAAAGCAACGAATATTGTTGGCGTAAGTTATGAAAATGATAAAAAAGGACGTATGGTATTTTTAACCGTTCCCGTTGAAGCTTTTGACAATGCATTTACTCGCAGCACATTTATTTCAAAATCATGGGATTGGTTGCTTGAAGGTAAAATACAAAAACCAAAAACTGCAAAAATTGCAGCAAGCGTTGGTTCTGTTGATTTCAAAGAAGTAGCTGTCAATACCGAATCAGATGTAAAATTTGATATTATGAATGAAGGCGAAGTTCCGCTTGTTATCAGCGATATCGTTCTTGATGGCTCTAATCCGGAAGCATTCACAATGGACAAAGGTACATTACCTCTTAGCATTGAGCCGGGACAGAAAAAAGAATTCAGCATAAAATTCAAACCCACACAAGAGAAAATGTATCTTGCCACATTGCAATTTACATCCAATTCTGATGGAGAAGAAACCAACAATATGTCATTAACAATTGAAGGTAAAGGTATTTCCAATGCTCCCAAACCATCAGTACTCAAAACAACTGACAGCAAAGTTTCTTTTGGTTCCGTTGCGGTTGGTACAGCAAATAAAATGTTGAAATTACGTAATTCTTCAACACAAGCAATAACTATCAAAGATATCAAGTTTGAAGGTAAAGATGCTGCTAATTTCAGCATTATTGACAAACAAGATATCATTCCTTCAAATATCGAATTACCATTTAACATCGGCTTTACTTCCGACAAGGCAGGCAGCTATGCAGCAACAATGACCATCACTTCAACTCTTGATGATAATTCACAAGATGTATTTACTATTGAGGTCAGCGCAACAGCAATTGCTTCCGGTATTGAAGAAGATGCCGTTTCCGAAACAATGGCAATCAGCGTTGGTCCAAATCCTGCCGCTGTGCAATCAATAGTAAGTTTCACTCTTGGCGGTAATGCTCCACAATCTGTTAGTATCGAAATTCTTGATATTAATGGCGCTGTGGTTATGCCTCTTTTCAATGGCGTACTTGCAGCAGGTCAGCATCCTCTTGCTATCGCAGCGGATAAACTTGCAACAGGTTCTTACCGTGTTGTAGCTCGCACAAATTCTGAAAGAGTAAGCGTTCCTTTGATGATTGTTCGCTAAGCCGAAAAATCAGTACATCATTCCAAGCCGTTCCGATGAATGTCGGAACGGCTTTTTTTTTGATTATACACCAAAAATTGAATAGTCTTTACTCTCTCGTATCTTCTAATTTCGGCGATGCACTCTTGCCATTCACTGGAATTGTGAATTTGTTGATGCAATGAATGATATTATCCATTGAGAGTATCTGACCAATAAAACATGAGACACACAATGCAAAAGCCGAATAATCGTATCCATTTTTTTAAGTGATGGCTATGAAAACAGAAACAAACCGAATAACCGAACATGAAGCCACATCGTCCCTTCTGTATGATGTCGAGGGCATGAGTTGCGCTTCATGTGCTGCCCGATTAGAAACATTACTCAATCGTGATAAATGTGTGATTGATGCCACGGTAAATTATGCCTCAAAAAGTGCAAGAATTATAATGCCGCAAGGCATAGTTGACAATACAGTGCATATACTGGCTCAACAAGCAGGGTTTACCTTAACCCAACAAAAAAGTGTATTTAACACTACAGATACAAGCGAAGAGCGCATAAGCACATTGCGCAGCAAGACTATCATTGCACTTGTACTTTCTACTCCGGTATTTATCATAGGAATGTTTTTCCATCATGGCGGTACAGCATTGAACTGGATTTCGATGATTCTGACAGCCACGGTTCTGGGCTATTCCGGCAATCAGTTTTTTGTACGAGCGTGGCAGGGTCTTCGCCATTGGTCAATGACGATGGACACATTAGTAGCATTGAGTACAGGTATAGCGTTCGCGTATAGTGCAATAGCAACTCTTATCCCCTCTTTTTTGATGAGCTATGGCATTGAACCGCATGTCTATTTTGAATCGGCAGCCATCATTGCAGCATTTATACTCTTAGGCAAGCTATTAGAAGAAAATGCGCAGCAAAAAACGGGCAGTGCCATCAAAAAACTTATCGCATTGCGCCCTTCTCTTGCACGAGTGATGCGCGATACGAAGGAACTCATGATACCAACGGAAACATTGCTTATCGGTGATGAAATCATCGTCAAATCAGGTGAAAGTATTCCCGCCGACGGTCTTATCAGTTTTGGCAATTCCTTCATAGATGAAAGCTCATTGACCGGAGAATTTCTTCCGATAAGTAAAGCAATAGGCGATACCGTTTTTATGGGTACAATCAATACCGGTTCTGTCATTCACATTACTGCTCATAAAGTCGGCGATGCCACTGTCTTGGCAGAGATTATACGACGAGTACATCAGGCATTGAGCAGCAAAGCCCCGATTGAACGATATGTAAATAAGGTAGCGTCGGTCTTTGTTCCGACCGTCATTGGGATCGCAGTAGTAACGTGCATACTCTGGATATTTTTGAGCGGTTCATTTGCACAAGCATTGATGGCAAGTATGAGTGTATTGGTCATTGCATGTCCTTGTGCTCTGGGGCTTGCCACGCCAACAGCTTTAATTACAGGCATAGGACGTGCAGCGGAATTGGGCATACTGATTAAAGATGCAGCACAATTGGAAACTGCGGCAACCATCACACACATAGCATTTGATAAAACAGGCACACTTACTCAGGGCATTCCTACCGTGACCGACGCATATTATGCTGAAAACGCCGCAGCACATTTGCCCATAGCTTTACGTTTAGCACAAACTTCCTCACATCCACTCTCCATTGCACTTGTAAAATATCTGAAAACTTTAGCCACAACAACCGATACCCGATTAGAAAAAGTGGAAACGATAGCGGGCTTAGGAACTCTTGCCCATACGTCGCAGGGAATATACCGATTAGGCAGCCGGCGCTTTATGGAACAAGCAGGGGTAAACAATGTACCAGAAACCAATAGAACATCTGTATTTTTAGCCGTTGAAAATACATGGGTTGCATCATGGACATTCCGTGATTCTCTTCGTGAAAATGCCAAAGAAACACTAACACAATTACAGAAGCAGGGAATACAAATACTGATGCTGACAGGTGACAAAAAAGAAGTAGCAGATGAGATAGGGCAAGAGCTTGGAATTAAAGATATTTACGCAGAGTTATTGCCCTCCGATAAAGCATCAATTATACGCAAATATCAATCGAAAGGTCATAAAGTGGCTTTTGTGGGTGATGGAATTAATGATGCGGAATCCTTGGCTATTGCCGATATGGGCTTAGCATTGGCTTCAGGCACAGATATAGCAATAGAAACAGCCGGTGCAACCCTCATGCGCTCCGATATTGCCACAATTTTGAGTATGACAAGCATTGCAAGAGCAACAGTAAACACCATACGTTTCAACTTATTATGGGCTTTTGGTTACAATGTTGTGCTTATACCTGTCGCAGCCGGAATCTTGTATCCTCTCAATGGGATGATGCTACATCCAATGATTGCAGGTGCTGCTATGGCTTTCTCCTCAGTCAGCGTTGTGCTCAATAGTCTTCGATTAAAATACACGCGTCTTCCATAAACTACGCTATCTCTAAAAATTCTTACAGACGCGAATTCGTCATGTTCAAAGAAACAAAAGGAGTAATTTATGATACTTGTCATACCATCCATAGATTTGCGCCATGGACATTGCCTTCGTTGTATTGAAGGTGAGCCGGGTACAGAAAAATTATACAATTCGTATTCCTTCCATCCCGACAATCTTGCCAAACTACTACGAAGAGAAAATGCCAAGAGTGTTCATATTACGGATCATGACTCATTTGATGATGATAAAGATGCCAATACCGATATGATAGATGCCATAATCCGTTCCATAGATATTCCTGTGGAATTACTTCGATGTTTCGATACTGTTGAAGAAGTGGAAGAACAATTAGAAAAAGGTGTTTATCGTGTTGTGCTTCATTCTCTAATTCTTACCGATCCCGAAGGTGTTCGTGCATTAGTCAAACATTATACCCCAAGTCGTATCATTGCGGGCATCAGAGCGGATAAAGATATAGCTGTCATGCCATCAAACAAAAAAGGACTTACTGCCATAGATTATGGCTTGCAGGCGAAAGCATTGGGCATAACACGATTGATTTATACGGATATCTCATGGGAGGGTACATTATGTGGACCGGACACGGACATATTGCGCACGATAACCATTAAAACGCAAATGCGTATTACTGCCGCAGGAGGCGTTTCATCGCCAAGTCATTTGTGGGCATTGCAGGAATTACAGCCGCTTGGCTTAGATTCAGTCATCGTGGGCAGAGCTTTATATGAAAATAAATTTCCCTGTCAGAAAATATGGCGACAAGCAGAAGCACGTTTGGAAGTACCGATTGAGGATTAATCACAACTATAATGATAACTTTGGGAGTAGCAATAATTATTTTTCCACTATACCGTATGCGACATTTATGAAAAATTTACTTTTACTTTTTGGTACTTTACTCGTTCTCGCCTTTGACATGAAAGCACAAACAGATGCAATTCCTCTCATTTTACAAAAAGAAGAAACCTATTATGGCATTGGTTTACAAGCGGGTTTAGCTACGGGGTCGGGCGTCATGTTTCGCGCGATTATCCCTGAGCGTTTTGCCGTTGAAGCAACAATCGGCGTGATCACACTTGGCGATTACACCTATTTCTCAACGGGTCTCGAAGGACAGTTCCGACTCAATCCCGATGATAATAATCGTATATTTCTTTTGGCGGGCGGGGGCTTTTATTCCAAAAACAAAGGACTGGGTAATAGTTTTGATGCGCCGTGGCGACTTGGCATTGGTGCCGGCTATGATTGGCTTTTTGGAAACCATAACAATGCCATGCTTGGTTTAGAAATTCCGCTTACGGTATTTTTTGATGATAAAACAACAATTATCCCCACTCCCCAGCTTTCATTTATGTATTATTTCCGATAATTTTTTGCGGAAATAGAAAGATATAACATACATCAATATAAAAAGAGGGATTCAATAGTCTGAATCCCTCTTTTTCTGTAAATATACATTTATGTAGTTCTCTTTATCAAATTTTTTATTATCTCTTCACTTCACATGAGTACATTCTTCACTGAATATCAAAGGATTGTATGATGTCGGAAATAATCACCGAGGTGCGATAGTTAACTGTTCGAGGTCTGCTGCATATTTTTTCCAAGTATCTGATTGCAAATCGCGTGTATGGCTAATAGCAATTCCATCAATTCTGTAGAGCGGAAAATTCGCTTTTCCTCTTTGTCTGGCACGTATGGCAATGACAATATTGCGTTCCGGTAAATGAGTCGGATACTCATATTCTATTAATGCAATGGCAGGATACAGTGAGAAAAAGTAGGGAGCTGAACTTTCATTTTTTGCCCTTAAAAATAATGTATCTAATTGGGCAATTCTTACGCCACTCACCGCATCAAGAATTTCTATGGAATATGATACATTTGTTGTACCCAGATATGCTCCCGGATTTATTGCTTTTGTATAAGGTTCATACCACCAAAATTCACGAAAAATTTTGACTCTGTCACCGGGGGAAATTCTTACTGTTTTTGTACGGCTTTGCGGTATAGTCATTTCTTCAATATCAACCGATTTTCCTTGACACCAATTATCTAAATAAACACGTGCGCCATTATGTGTAATATTCGATACCCAATATTTTGCCACAGCAGAATCGGAAACGGAATAGAATGTATAATCGGGAAAAACATCACTGATTGGCACCCCAGAATTAGGTGACCCGCCTATTGGCACTGCTTCATCGGCATATTGCAGCATATACTGCTTCATGGAATCGCATTGTCCACTTGCTGTCGCTGCGGATATGCAAAAGAAAAACATACAAATCCATGCTCTGCATATCGGAATTTGTCTTAGATATGTTTTCATAAAATGATATTATTTGGTTGATACATAGACATCTTTGCAATGTCCTATTTTATTACAGTTACATTTATTGTCTTTCAGAACGAACTTAAAAAAAAAAAAATGAAATAACCAAAAAAATTTTACATTTCATATCCGGCAAGAATTAAATATGACAGAGAACGGCACAATGATACACAAGAAACTTCGATGTATGCAGAAAACAGGTATCGAATCTATGGCAATGCCTATAAAAAAAGCGTCCCTGAAGAGAGACGCTTTTTTTATATATCGGAAAGTATTAAGGCGATTATCGTGAGTAAAACTCAACAACAAGCGGCACTTCACATACCACGGGAACTTCTTCACGCGGAGGCAAATATAAATACTTCACAGAAAAATCTGCTTTTGATACTTCCAAATAAGGCGGCGCAGCAGAAGCACGCACAGCATCTTGGAAACATTCGAGTTTACGGCTTTTTTCTTTTACTTGAACAACATCGTTCGGATTGACATGGAATGATGGAATATTCACCAATTTACCGTTCACGAACACATGACCGTGACGAACATATTGGCGAGCACTTTGCATAGAACGTGCAAAACCCGCACGGAACACAAGAGCATCCAAACGTGATTCGAGCAGCTGAACCAACAATTCCCCTGTATTACCAAGCAAATGATGTGCTTTTTTGTAATAATTCGTCATTTGACGCTCGTGGATATTGTACTGAAGACGTAAACGCTGTTTTTCGAGCAATTGCTGACCGTAAACAGACATTTTACCACGACGTTTTTTACCGCCATGCTGTCCCGGCGGATTGGAGTTTTTGTCCATTACCTTACGTGCTTTTGCCGTAAGAGAGAATCCCAGTTTGCGGGAAATCTTGACCTTTGGTCCTGTATAATTCATTGAAGTACCTCGCTGCAAGGCATCGTCCGCCTGCGCAATTTGTGAAACATAGTCACTTTATTTATGCCTAAAGCAATAAAGAAAGTGGGTACGATATGTAAAAAAGAGTGCAAATATACGGCTTTTTTCTTATCTAACTCCCATACTATCCATCAATAAAGCGATTCACGCCCATTAGAATGAAGCATATATACAAGATTTCCTCTAATTTCGCATTCATATTCTTTTACTCTTTATTTTAGACCATGAAAATTTTAGTCACAAACGACGACGGTATTGATTCACCCGGCATTCATGCTTTGGTTCATGCTCTCCGCACTATAGGTCATGTGACCGTGGTTGCACCCGACAGACAGCAAAGTGCCGTAGGTCATGCACTTACCGTCAGCAGTCCTCTGCGTGCCATACCTTTCCATCGCGATGGCGAAATGTTTGGTTATGCCATCAATGGCACTCCTGCTGATTGCGTCAAACTCGGTATCAGTTCCTTACTCACTGCAAAGC
The DNA here is from genome assembly GCA_017302855.1 of Candidatus Kapaibacterium sp. Classification (GTDB taxonomy): domain Bacteria; phylum Bacteroidota; class Ignavibacteria; order Kapaibacteriales; family UBA961; genus UBA2353. The sequence goes on along the minus strand of JAFLBY010000024.1, from coordinate 8,918 downwards.
CCGATTTAGTGGTTTCCGGTATTAATCATGGTGCAAACACTTCTATCAATATTCTTTACTCCGGCACAGTATCCGCAGCAACAGAAGCTATGATGATGGGCATTCCCGCCATTGCCGTTTCACTCACTTCCTTCTCTTATGATGCCGATATGTCTGGAGCAGCCGATTATGCAACACGTATAGCACAACAGATGACATCCTATAATTTACCCAAAGGCACCCTCCTTAATGTGAATGTCCCCGCTATACCGGCAGGATTACTGAAAGGCATGAGATTTACTCAGCTTAGCAAATCTATGTGGGAAGATAAATATGAAAAACGCTATGACCCTATGGAAAGAGAGTATTATTGGATTCGCGGAACATATCATACCATAGAAGCTGATGGCAATACCGACGACGGAGCAGTTGCCGAGGGCTATGTGTCCGTCACGCCAATACATTATCAATTAACCGACGTACATACTTTACAATCCCTACGCGCTTTATAGTGCATAGAATCTTCCATAACTGAATTGAACTCCACAATTATTGCTCATTGCTTTATTCACTCATTATTGTTTGATATACTATGAAAATGCTATTTTCTTTATGCTGCTTAGTCTGCGCTACCTTTTCTCTCATATCAGAAGCCCGAGCGCAGCAGAAAACAGAACAACAATTCGTGCAATCAGAAATAATGGTGCGCTTACGTTCCGATTTTATGGATCGTCATAAAGCAGAGCAAGCACTTGCATCGCTCCATTGCGAGATTATTCACCGTCTGCTCTCACCCGAAGAAAGCATCACATTTAATCCTTCATTGGCATTCTCTTCTTTTCCCATAGCAGATATGAATGGGCTGTATCAGGCAGAATATAATCTCTTGAGAACATATAGAGTTCGATTTACCGAGACTATCTCACCGAAAAATATGTGCGCTAAACTCACAACTTTTCCCGCAATAGAAATTGCAGAGCCAATCAGCATAGAATCCCTGTTAACACAACCCAATGACCCATTATTATCCAAGCAACAAGACTATCTGGATGCCATGAAAGTTCTTGAATCATGGGAAATAACCCAGGGGTCACCGGATATCATCATCGCTGTTGTGGATAATGGCATTGACACCAAACATGTGGATTTAGCCGACAATCTGCTTATCAATGCTGCCGAAATACCCAATGACAATATTGACAATGACAATAATGGCTATGTTGATGATTATTCGGGCGTTAATTTAACATGGCGTTCTGATGGTTCCGATCCCAATGATTATACCGTCAATGATTATCACGGCACATCATCGGCAGGCAATGCTTGTGCTGTGCCGAATAATGCCATCGGTGTTATGGGTACCGGATTTCGCAGTAAACTTCTTGCAATTAAAGCAGGAAAAAAAACCGGTAATGGCATCTCTGAGGGCTATGAGGGCATTATGTATGCAGCAAAGCGAGGCGCTCATGTCATTAGTTGCAGTTGGGGAACAGCCGGTTTTTATTCAACAATCAATAACTCTATTGTCCAATATGCAATCAGTCGCGGATGTGCTGTAATCGCCTCTGCCGGCAATACAGGCAATACCGCTATTTACTATCCGGCAAATTATCCGGGCGTGCTTGGGGTTGGTAATTCATCACCCAATGACATACTTGCCTCAAGCTCATCCTATGGCGTGGCATGTGATATTATCGCTCCCGGACAATTATTCTATACGCTCTTTCCCAATAATGCCTATAATCAATTTGACGGCACATCATCGGCTTGCCCTCTTGTGGCAGGTATCGTTGCCGTGGCGCGTTCACGCTTTCCGCAATACTCCGGATTACAAATATGTGAACATGTACGACGCACAGGCGACCCAATGGTAAAAACAGGTTTGCAATTAGATAATATTCTCCCCTTGCGCGTGAATATGTTGCAAGCCATCACCGAACAACCCACTTCCCACAGCGCCATTGTCTATAAAGACATCATGTATAGCGTAAGACGAGGTAAAGAAAAAATAGCATTATCAAAATTCTTAGTCAATGATACCGTAGAAATGCGTCTGATAGTCCAAAACAGACTCGCCGATGCTGCCAACACTACATTTACTTGCTTTCAACCCGAAAATATCGCCTCATTACGAATGCTTGATTCTGTGGTCACCGTCCAAGCAATTCCCGCAGGCAGCACTATGGAAATAGGCACATTCTCTTTCATCGTCCAAAAAGAAACAACACTCCCCGAATTAGTACGATTCAGTATTGCAACGCCATCTCAAAAACCGGACTTCTTTTTAGTAAGCATTATTCCCGTCACAGACATTACCGACTTTGCCACTGATTCACTCAGCATCAGTGCCGGAGATAATGGACAAATCGGCTATACAGGAACCATCTTTTCCGCCAATAGAAGAGGAAAAGGGCTCATGCTTAAAACATACGACAATGTGATTTTTAATGGTGGCAATGCCAATTCCACACAAAACTATTCCGATTATAGCTCGGGACTTATCGTCACCGACATTGATGAAAACCCTGCGAATAATCGTGCCGTCAGTGCTTTTGCTGCCCAAACCGATTTCTCCGCCATACAAGAATTCAGCGCATCAACGCCAACAGTATCCGTCATTACCGACACCGCATCAACTCAACCAATAGGCATTGAAATTCACTCCGACTATGCAGTAAATAATTCTGTGCCCAATGCCATCAAAATTATCCATAAATTGAAAAATATATCCTCCGACACACTCAACACCATTGCTCTCGGCTATTTTTTCGATATAGATCTCGGCAATCAAGGATCTGACAATTCAGTAGCACTTTTCCCTGAAGCAATACCCGAAGGATGTAATTCCTGTGCAGCAGAAATAGTCTCTCGCGTGGGCAATCATCCACATTTCGGATTTCTTGTACGTTCAGACAAAGCCGATGACAAACCCGCTGCGGCAGGTGTACGTGGTGTGCTGGACGATTATATCATCACACAACAAGAAAAAATTACCTTGCTCAATAGTGGCACCGCATTGCAAACAACCATTGTCGGCGATGTGCAAGTTGCCATCGGCACACAATTCAGCGGCGACATACTCCCTACTGCCGAAAGGACTTGCGAAATATGTATAGGTGCGGCTTGGTCAAAACAACAGTTGGCGCAATCATTACAACAATGTATGTCCACCATCACCTCCATTGCTGAAACCGAAACAATCAAGCAAAGCATAGCATTTCCCAATCCTACGAATGATATTGTATTTATTCATTCTCAGTCCGCACAAGCAACAACAGGATATATCATGAATATTCTCGGAGAAAAAGTCCTTGAAATATCGCTTTTGTCGGCAGGCAATAATGCTGTGCAATCAATTTCTTTGGCTCATCTGCCAAATGGCATATATACTCTCCGCATCGGCACTATGACACAACAAATTATTCTCAGTAAATAAATCATCAATCACCTAAAAAAACAGCATCATAAAAACAGAATAATAATGAAGAGCAAAAGAAAAAACAATCATTAGTATCAATTCATAGCCATAGATTAAAGGAAAGTACTATTTTAGCAGAAAATTTTATTATGTTTTTACTTTGAGGTTAGTATGTACACGTTCTTTGTATCCGTCTTTCTTTGTTTTATTTCCTGTTATTCCCTTTCTGCACAATGGGTGAAATGTCGTAATTTTCAAGATCCATCATCTGCACTGAAAGACCTAACTGCTATTAATGGAAATATTTATGCAGCTACAGGAAGCGGGGTATATATTTCCAATAATAATGGCAACACTTGGACTGAAAGTGGTTTAAAGTACAACCCTGTTATATCAATTGCAGCAAATGAACAGTATGTTTATGTAGGTCATCGAGATGGTGGTCTTTCTGTGTCAAATAACAATGGTATAACATGGGAAAAAAGTAATTTGCCCGATTCTTTAGACTTCGAAACTATCGCAGCAAATGGAAAAGATATTTTTGCAGCAACATCAACTAGGCTATTTCATTCAACTAATAATGGTATAAATTGGATAGAAACGAATTTAAGATCTGGCGTTATTCGATGCATTGCAATAAATGAACAAAATATCTATGTCGGATCATCAAATGGTTTTTTTGCATCAACAAACAATGGTATAGACTGGTCAAAATATAATAATGGATTACCAAATCATAGTATTAAATCTATTGCAGTACTTGACTCAAATATTTTTTGTGCAGCTATTTGGAGTGTTTTCATTACCAATAAGACAACATTGGATTGGAAAGTCATACATAGTTTTGATGATGAAATCAAGACTTTTGTTGTTCATGCTAATAAGATATTCGCCGGCACAGATTACAGGGGGGTGTTTTATTCAAAAGATAATGGTACAACATGGATAGATTTAGGACTAAGCGGAAGGAATGTGCGTTTACTTGTCGTAAATGATAACACTCTCTTTGCAGGAGTAAGCGAGGATGATCTCTGGAAATTAGACCTTAATTCCCTCACTTCTGTCGAAGAACAAACAAATGCACACAACAATTTTGACCTCATGCTTTCTCCAAACCCCAATAATGGTATGCTCCATTGCACTCTCAATTCCTATCAAGATAATGCACCCTCTTCGCTTGAAATATACTCAATGCAAGGAGAAAAAGTTTTACAACAAATAATAGAACAACCCTCGATGACACTTGACATATCCCATATTCCGACAGGTATATATTATGTCATTGCTCATTCAGGAAATCAATCCACAAGACAAGTGCTGTCTCTGGTCAAATAAATATCCCAACATCATCATTATTGCCAATTGAAAAAACGCCTCGGGATTTTCCGAAGCGTTTTTTTCTTTATTATCACCATCTTTGAATAAAGTTCGCATATACACAGCATCCCACATTCATCACACTTCCCTTTCCTACTGCGCTGCGACTTTTGTTTACTCTTTAATCACAGCACATTGTCTGATAGCTACAGACCGATTATTCTATGCTATGCCTGTCGGCTCATCTTCTGGATTTATTCGCTCATCTTCTATGATGCCGGATGGTCGCCGTACCGAGCCAGATGGTCGCCGTACAGACCAAGATGGTTACCATACAGAGTCAGATAGTCACCGTACAGACCCAGATGCTCACCGTACAGACCCAGATGCTCAATTTTCAGGGAAAGTTGCCAACAATCGCCATCCAGAAGCCGAAAAACGCCATCCAGAAACAATAAAGCGAGGGAAAGATGAGAACAAGCAATGGAAAAAAGAAGAGCAAGGGCAAACAGCAACAGAGCAGCAAGACAACGTTGAGCAAAAGAAAGGTACAGTAAAATTCCGTAGTTTTGAAAAAAGAAACAGCACATTGAGTGAATAAGCTGATATGTATTTACTTTGAAGAAGATATACCAACAATGGAAACAGTTATATTTTGCGGAATACAAGCCACAGGTAAAACAACTTTTTTTAAGGAAAAGTTCTTTAAAACTCATGTACATATTTCACTTGATCAACTTCATACAAGAAATAAGGAGCAAAAATTTATTGACACTTGTATTCTAACTCAACAACGCTATGTTGTTGATAATACGAATCCCACAAAAGAGGATAGGGCAAAATATATTGTGGATGCAAAAACTAATAAATTTAAAGTTATAGGATATTACTTTCAATCAAAATTAAGTGATGCCTTAAACAGAAACAATCAACGTTTAGGAAAAGAAAAGATTCCTGAAGTAGGAATTAAAGGGACATTCAATAAATTGGAAATTCCCAGCTTTGATGAAGGTTTTGACGAACTGTATTTTGTTATACTTGAAAACAATAGTTTTACAATTAAAGAATGGAACAATGAAATTTGACGATTTAGATGAAAAAATGCGTGTTTATGAAACCTCTCAAGACCGTTGTGTTTTGCCTAATATGTATATAGTGGCGAGAATTGATGGCAGAAGTTTTACAAAACTGACAAAAGACATACACAAATTCAAAGCACCGTTTGACGAAAGGTTCAGAGATCTTATGGTGGGAACTGTTAAACATCTCATGAATTGTGGGTTTAATGTAATTTATGGCTTTACAGAAAGCGATGAAATTTCACTATTGTTTCACTATAACGAAACAGCATTTTCACGTAAGACAAGAAAATATATCTCAATTTTAGCAGGAGAGGCAAGTGCAAAATTCTCTTCGCTGCTTGGCGACATAGGTGCATTTGATTGCAGACTTTCTGAACTTCCGAATAAACAACTGGTTGAAGATTACTTTAGATGGAGAAATGAAGACGCTCACAGAAATGCATTAAATGCTCATTGCTATTGGCGTTTACGAGAAGACAATTTTTCTCAAAGTGAAGCAACCGCAAGAATTGAGGGAATGAGTAACGCTGACAAAAATGAACTTTTATTTCACTATGGAATTAACTTTAATGAATTGCCAAATTGGCAAAAACGTGGAATTGGTGTTTATTGGAAAGATATAAAAAAGGAAGGATTTAACCCTAAAAATAATGAAAAAGTTCTGGTTGATAGAAGAGAATTATTCACAGATTTTGAATTGCCAATGCGTGAAGAGTACAATAAATTTATATCAGCACTAATTGACAAATATCAGATTCCGAACCGTTAGACTATGTAATTGTTCCTTTAAGGTGGTAAATGACTAACATATTGATAGTTTTCTAAGAAATGCATATGTACGGTATAAGTATATTGTAAAATTAAACATAATCCCGTAGGGATGTCATGATAATAGAAATACATAATCTACCCCGTCAGACTGCGTCTGCCACCGAGAAATGAGAAGCCACCCCGTCCTTCGGACACCCCTCCGATGGATGGGAATTTTGAAATTCAGCGGCGGATAAATCCCGAAGGGATTACATGTTTATAGAAAATATGTTCTATGAAAATAATCCACCCCGTCAGACTGCGTCTGACACCCCTCAATGAGGGGAATTTTTGGTGATGGTTGGCTTTTGAAAATCTATAAGGTTTAGAGACGGAATCCACGCCTCTGCCACACATCCGATGGAGGGGATTTCGTAGGGATGTCATGGCAATCTTCCTTCTATGTGCGAAAATTGTCGTATCTTTGTGCAGTAAAACGGTCGAATTGCTTTTATTTGTCATGAAGTATGTTGCAAAGACAGACCGGCGCACAGAAATGTAATGTGTGTTTTCTTCAACATAAATTCAGACATAATACCTCATAAAGGCAATCTCATAAGCGATGTACGATTTTAAGTAAATTGACACATCTACCCGAGCCAAATGCTCACGGGAACCCATCTCACCCCATAGTAACGGTGCAGCACAATTTCCCTTCCATACCGAGATTTCCTTTCTTTACCATCTTTGTGACTACGATAATCGTGGTTCATGGCACGTAAACGGTATTGTATAATTCAAGAATAAAAAATCTATTATTTTCATGCAGTTAGAGTTGTGTGTTTATGCTTATCGCAACCGGTGACTGCGCTCACAAATTAAAGTTACATGTCACAATTACAATTTCATGACTTGGCTGTAAGCCGAGAAATGCAACGCGCCATCGGCGATTTAGGCTATGTTTCGGCAACCGAAATTCAAGCCCAAGCTATTCCTGCTATTATGGAAGGCAAAGACCTTATAGGACAAGCACAAACAGGCACCGGCAAAACAGCCGCTTTTGGTATTCCTCTTGTTGAAGGAATTGAACGAGGCAACCGCGATACTCAGTCAATAGTATTATGCCCCACACGTGAACTTGCAGTGCAAGTATGCGATGAATTGCGCAAATTAGCTCGCTACCGTCGCGATATCCGTATCATTCCGATATTCGGCGGTGTTTCTATCGAAAAACAACGTATGGAATTGCGCCGCGGTGCCCATATTGTTGTCGGCACACCCGGACGTTTTATTGATCAAATTGAGCGCGGCTCCATAAATTTAGATACCGTTAAAACTGTTGTGCTCGACGAAGCCGATGAAATGTTAAATATGGGTTTTCGACCATATATTGAACAAATTATGGGAATGATGCCGGAACAAAAACAAACAGTATTATTTTCTGCTACAATGTCAAAAGATATTCGCGAAATAGCAGCACGCTATTTACAAAATCCGACAACAGTGACCATTGCAAAAAAAGAATTAACAGCAGATAATATTCACCAAGTCTATTATGAAACATTAGGCGTGAATAAAGTGGCTTTAATCCAAAGTATTCTTGAAAAAGAAAATCCTGATTCAATTATGGTATTTTGCAATACAAAAAGTCGTGTGGATATTGTCGTAAAAAAAATGCTGCAAGCAGGTTATACTTCAGCAGGCATTCATGGCGATTTTGTGCAAAATAAACGTATGCGCACTATGAATGAATTTCGTCGCGGTGAATTACGTGTTCTGGTAGCGACAGATGTTGCCGCTCGCGGTTTGGATATAAGTTCGGTCAGTATGGTCATTAATTATGATTTGCCATTAGACCCCGAATATTATGTTCACCGTATCGGCAGAACAGGGCGCGCCGGAAAATCAGGAAAAGCAATTACTTTTTCTCATGGACGTGAAGAATTACATCGCTTACGCAGCATAGAGAAATTTGCTAAAACAACACTCGAAAAAGCTCTTTTGCCCGAAGATATTTTTGTGGACATCTATGAGCCGGAACCACAACCGTTACGCAGAGGAAAAAAATCTTCATCATCGAATAATGGACGTTTTTCATCATCTCGCAATGATGATGGTTCATCACGTCGCAGCAGCTATGGTAATCGCGATGAGCGAAGCAGTAGCACAGAAAGAAGCAGCAGCGGCGGTTTTGAACGTCGTGACAGAGATGACAGAAGAAGCAGCGGCAGCGGTTTTGAACGTCGTGACAGAGATGACAGAAGAAGCAGCGGTGGCGGTTTTGAACGTCGTGACAGAGACGAAAGAAGAAGCAGCGGCGGCGGTTTTGAACGTCGTGACAGAGATGACAGAAGAAGCAGCAGCGGCGGCGG
>JAFLBY010000239.1 GCA_017302855.1 Candidatus Kapaibacterium sp. | reverse complement strand
GAGAACACGTGTCCGCAGCTATGATGTGGACAGACAAAGCATTGTCCATAATGCGGTGTATTTATATTGGTTAGAAGCGGCACGCATCGAATATTTCCGTGCGCTTGGTTTGCCTATGGATTTCCAGACCTTTGTGTCGAAACATCGCTTTGTGGTTGCCCACATTGACATTGATTATATCTATGCCGCTTTATTCGATCAGGAATATGAATTGTTTACTCGTATTTCATGGATGAAAAACAGCTCATTGTGTTTTGAACAAATAGCACGCCTAACCGACGATGGCACCATCTTAGTCAAAGCTAATACGGTCATGGTTCATTTGAATACGGCATCGCATCAACCGGAGCGTATCCAAGATTCTTATCGTTCACTGGTGCGCGATTATGAAGGAGAGAATGTTCAGCACATATCCTAAAGCCCATCAAGCCACCGCTTTTCAATCATTCTATGGCGTGATGATTGCAAGTATGGTGCTGTGTGCTTGGCTGGCGCATCTCCGGTACAGTTTGGAGTATGCTGCTGTCGGTTTTTTTTCTCCGATGATGTATTTCCATATAGCCCTACAAGGTTATCTCAGTACGGGATTATTTATTACCGCGCATGATGCAATGCATGGAACGGTGATGCGGAGCAATAAAGGCAATCGCATCGTGGGCACTCTTGCCTGCTTTTTGTTTGCCGGTATGTCATTTCGTCGTCTTCAAAAAAATCATTGGGCGCATCATCTTCACCCCGCAGATTCTGATGACCCCGATTATTATCCTACCAATAATTTTTTCGTGTGGTTTGCCGTGTTTATGTTTCGCTATACGACCATTTCCCAACTTATCATTATGGCATGTATGTTCAATATCCTTCTTCTGCGATATAATGAAATACAGGTGTGGATATATTGGGCATTGCCTTCATTATTGGGTGCACTGCAATTATTTTATTTTGGTACCTATCGCCCCCATCGCACACCACATACTCATGAAATGGGGAAGCATAGAGCAAGAACATTGAAAAAAAATCATCTGTGGGCTTTGCTGTCATGTTATTTTTTCGGCTATCACCTTGAACATCATGCTTCGCCGTCCACACCTTGGTGGCAATTATATCGTGTCAAAAACATGAACGATACATCTCATTCATCTATACAGCCATAAAATATGACCTATTTGCCAACAACACCCGTGCCCGCTTTTCGAAAAGATATTCAACTTTCGATGGTTATCCATAATGGGGAACAGCAAATTTGTGCACATGATACATTCGGCTATGCCTCAGAAGAAATTTACCTTTCACTCCAAGCATATTCCCTTATTCAATTATTTGATAATTGTACTTCAGTGCAAGGTTTATCCCATAAAATATTTGGTGAACACACTACGCAAGAGAATATAGATTTTCTCTGCAATTTTATCGGTAGTATTGATGACTATGGTTATTTGGAAAGCGACAGCTTCGAACAAAGACGGCGAAATATCGAAGAGGAATATGCTAAAGCCACCGTGCGTGAACCTGTCTGTGCGGGTGGTGCCTACCCTTCTTCCGAGCAAGAATTACGACAATATCTGGATACGCTCATGGCGGAATGTGATGTCATGCCGGGCAATGCTTCCGGTATTATTGTTCCCCATATTGATTATCGCGTGGGAGGGGCTTCATATCCTCCGGCATTTAAGGCAATAGAGCAAACGAATGCAGATGTCTATATTATTTTTGCTACATCCCATTATTGGTGGGGCGATTTTTTTATTCTCACAGAAAAAGATTTTCGCACACCTTTAGGGATTGTAAAAACCGATACAGCAATAGTAAAAAAAATTCGGGAATATTATCCGCATTATCTCACAAACAATGATATGCCGCATAAACCGGAACATTCCATTGAGCTTGAACTTCCTTTTTTGCAATATATTCGGGGTAATAGCCCATTCACGATTGTACCAATTTTAGTAACATCGTTCCATCGTTTCATGAATAATAAAGAAACCATAGAAGAGAGTGCGGAAATACATGATTTTATTTATGCAGTACGCCGTGCTGTGGAAGAAAGTGGTAAAAAAGCGGTCTATATTTCCAGCGGTGATTTATCGCATATTGGGCGAAAATTTGGTGATAAGTATGATGCAATCAGTAAACTGTCCGAAGCAGAGAAAGCCGACAAAGAATTATTGCAGGCATTAGCGGCATGTGATGGCAATACATTTTTTCGCTTAATTGCCGATGTGCGCGATACATGGAAAATTTGCGGTTGCTCACCTGATTATATGCTCTTGCAAACCTTACAACCCACACGCGGCGAGATAATGCACTATGCACAATGGGATGAAAGAGAAAGGGCATCAGCTGTGACTTTCGGCTCACTTGCTTTTTATCATTAACCAAAGCACAAAACAGGTGTGATGATGCGACGCTTTTTCTTGATTCTCATTGCTTGTTGCGCAATTATATCACTTGTTCAACCATTTATTCGATCGCAAGTTCATTATCACAATCTTGATGTTGCCTTCAATTATCACATGGCAACACTAATGACTGATGGGCAAATTCCTTATCGTGATTTTATTGACTTTAATTTTCCGACTATCTGGTATATTTCATATATTCCCGCTTATATAAGTTCTTTTATACATCATGATGCCATTGTGCTGTCATTGTTTTTAGGTGGATTAACATTAATTTCTGCAATACTATGTGCTTTTCTTATTGTTAAATGCACATTGTTCTCGCTCATGGAGCAATCTTTACTCTGCATTACGCTCTTTTTTGTGTTTTCTACATTTCAAACCTATGATTTTGGGCAAAGAGAGCATCTATTTATTCTGGCATATATTCCTTTTCTTATACGACAATACCTTGTACCCAACCTCAACAGATATAAAATTCTTGATTGTTTTATAGGATTTTTGACCATAACAGGTGCTTTCATAAAACCATATTTTATTCTCACACTCCTTTGTGTTGAACTATCTGCCTATAGTAGAAATAGAAGTCTGAACTATACACAGGGTATGCGCTTAGGTTTATTAACCGGTGTGATTTTTTGGGTCGGAATATTTACATACCATGTACCTGAATATCTTGTCATCGCCGAATATGCTGCAAAAACGTATGCCGGACAAAATACGATGATTGGCATAAATCCTATTTCTGTTATCCTTGAGCATAAATTATCGCTGTTGGTATATGCCGCACTTTGTGTTTATGCATTGTTTTACAAGAAAAAAGACTCGCTGTTTTTATTACACACTGTATGTACCACCGCTTCTGTTATGTCATTTCTATCGGCACTTATTCAAATGAAAGGCTTTGATTATCATATTAAAATTGCAGCTTCTTTTTCTGTAATTTCTTTATCGCTCGGATTTATGCGTTTTGTACCGATATATATACATAACAAGAGCATACAAAAGAATTTTTACATTATAGTGTGTTCGGCAATCGTTCTACGACAATGTTATACCTGTACTACATTAACAGAATCGTATGCACAGAATTATAGCCCTACGACGGTGTCAAAAAACACAGATTCATTGCTTTCCGAGCATAATAATGCCAAAACTATTTTTAAAATATCAACCTTTTCTCAACCCTTATACCCGGCAATTATAAAGCATCCGATGCGTGATATTACAGGGTGCAATACTCTGTGGTATCTAGGAAGTTTTTATCGTAATCAACAGTCATCCGCCGATACATTTACGTATCATTCTGTGAAGACGATGCAACCCTTAGAGCGATATTTTTTTCATAAAGTAACACAGAGTCTCATACAGCAAAAACCGGATATTATAATTATTGCGGACAGTAATTATAATTATTTCTTTTCTGTTCCCGGTTTTGATATAAAAAAATACTATGCACAAGACCATTTTTTTGCTACTATGCTCTCCGAAGAGTATAGGTCTATTGCACATACCGATGGTCACACATGGTATAAAAAGCAATCATTACGATAGATAACTCACCATATCACACCTTTTTCCGGTGGATAGCCCACTTCCTCAAAGACTAATCCTTCCGGCGGTGCCAGCCAGCTATTGAGCGAACGGTCAGCGCATTGCAATGAATGGCGCACTTCTTCCACGGTGCGTCTGGCTCTGCCAATATCCACCATTGTTCCCACCAAAGAACGTACCATGCCATAGACAAAACGATCGGCTCTGATATGCAAACGTATCATATCGGAAGCAAGACGCTCCCAATGGCATTCCTCTACCGTACAGATATATGATTTGGTGGAAGTATTTAATTTGGAAAAACTGGTAAAATCATGCCTGCCAAGAAAAATTCTTGCGCCTTCATGCAATAAAGCATCATCCAGCGGATAATGTACAGCCC
>JAFLBY010000238.1 GCA_017302855.1 Candidatus Kapaibacterium sp. | reverse complement strand
CTCTCGAGCATTGCGCTATTCGTGGGTCAAAGACGGCAAAGCCATCGAAGGTAATAATTCTCCTGTTTTTGAAATTGCCATCGCAGCCAAAAAAGATGAAGGCAAATATTGGGTGAATGTGATAGGCGATTGCGATACTCTACGCAGCGACACAACCATCGTCACCGTCACTGCGCCATCATCGCTCAGCGAAGAAGAAACACAACGATTTGTCACGCTCACGCCCAATCCGGCACATTCCTTTGTCACTGTATTCGTGAATCCATTGCTCAAACCATCAGCAATGCGTATCACTGATATGATTGGCAAAGAAATCATGCGCTTTGATGCTCAACAAATCAGCGAATCCATGCAAATAGATGTGCAGAACTTTATGTCCGGTCAATACTGGATTACCCTTCAATCCGACCAAGGCATTCTTGTCTTGCCATTGCATATCATGAAATAAAACACTTAGCAAAACTCTCATAAAAAAGCTCATTGTCACACAGGCAATGAGCTTTTTTTATTAGCTAATGATAACTGATAACAAAAATTCTTAGGTGTTCGTGTTGTTGCATTGGTATATCAGCCGGTATTTGTTTCTGTAATAACTATTGCTGTTTCAAAACATGTATTCAACTATCTTGTAATAGTGTAGTTAACTTCAGATAATCAATTTTAGAATGATGTCTCGGATCAAACGGGAATGAATCCAAATATCGAATCTCATCATATTCGAAACCGGACACATTATCTATATTAAAGGAGTCTGTTACGCACAAAGCAAGCAACAATGTATTATTAACAAGCAATAGAGTTCCAAATTTGACACCATTGATATTTTTAAGATAATTTTCAACAACAAAAGGATAATAAGTTTTGTTGTTGTGATGAATAATTTGGGACACTCTTCCGGTCAAAAACAAATTCCCGGAAATGTCAATATAGCCACTATCGCCTGTGCGATGCCATACATTTTTGTCTGTAACAATTTTGTTTTCAACAATTGCCTGATGATTATGTAAGTACGATTTGTTTACGGTATCGCCACTTACTATGATTTCACCAATGCATCCTTGTGATAATTCCAGTTTATCTAAATCATCTTCCGAAACCTGTGATGGTACATCGTCAGGAATAATTTTAAGTTGAATAGATTGAACAGGTTTTCCCACTTGAACGCCAAAATTATTTTTACTGTTTATAAGCTCATCTGCATAACAATGACTAATTGGCTCGGCTTCAGTTGAACCATATACTACTGTAAACAAAGCATTACTAAAAACATGTACTATTTTTTCAGCATCTGAAGAAAATATGGCTGCGCCACCGGATATAATATATTTTAGATTGGAAGTACGATGTTTAGATTCAGCCATTTTTAGCAGATAAAAAGGAGAAGTGATAATGCAGTCTATACTATACTTGTTTATGAGATATAATATTTTATGTGCATCAAAACCGGCGGAATTTTTAGTGTTAAACTTCGCTATAAAAGAAGTGATGCCCAAACCAAGATTAAGCAATAACACAATCGGTAACGTTGTCATTATAAATGTGCCTCTTATGAGAGGAGTAAGTTCATCGAATTGAGATTTCAAAAAAGCGTGACTACGCTCTACTGCTTTAGGAATACCTGTGCTGCCTGTAGTAAATGTAATTAAAGCCGGATCAGATGAAATAGTATTTTCGATATGGTGCTGATCAAAATTTAATATCATCGTGTTATGACTTAAAAATATCGGGATAGATCTTATGCCTTTCACAAATAATCCAGCTATTCTATATTGCAGAGGAGCAATAACCGCTTTACAATCAGCCATTAAGCAACAAAGAGAAAGTCGTTGAATACTAACCCACTCATCAACAAAAACAGCAACGGCACCCATAGTGAATATTGCTAACACTATTCTGTATAAGTCAATTCCCATCCCTACAAAAACTAATATTCGATCACCTTTTTTAATACCTTTCTTCTGAAAATACGCAATAGTATTATTTACATCCGCTTCAAGTTTCTTATAGGTAATTGAATTGTTTTCTTCAACGATTGCGAATCTGTCAGGAAAAGCGCGGCATGATTTATAAAACAAATGAGTGATATTAAAATAATCCATCAGAGTGATTTGTAAAAAAGTTTGTATTTTCTGAACATCTCGCCTGAGAACTTTCTGGAGACATTTTTGGATATATTGTTCCTGTGCATAAATGCATGAATCATACTTTGGTAGTTATTATCTTGTGCAATTTTGATTATTCTTTTTGATAACTCATGTGCAACACCGGCATACCGTATTCCATGTTTTCTTCCAAGAGTTTTCACTACCAGTCGTTTCTCGTTAATAGAGTAGAAATCGTGAATAGCAAGCAATAAACCAACCATTTCACCATTGTCCTCAGCAATAAGTACATACTGAGGATTTATAATATTTTTCATAGATTTGTATTTTAAAAGAAAAGCATCCAATGAAATGTCAGTATATAAATAATTGTTTTGAAAAATATTCTTGCAGAATTCATAAATAGTACTTAACTCAGCATCATAATTTTCAGGATCTAATGTTCTAAATAATATAGTTTTATCTACAATATCCGGAATTTTCGGTATGGAGAGCAAACTATCTTTTTGCGAAACATATTCAGCCAATGTTGTAAAGCCATTAAACTCAAAATGGTTGGCATAATATTCTTTATGATAACTTTCAGTTATATAACTGTCTGAAATAATATCAACCGAAAATCGGTAATTATTCCATGTAGAACCATTCATGGGACCAACTAAGTATGAAACATCTTTTTTTTTACAGTAATCAGTTATGGCATCTAGCAATGAACGAGAAACATCAATGTTGTTTATACACTCATAATGTGATATACAGAGTCCACTCCCTCCATGTACTCGTAGTTCAGGATTTTTAATAACACAAGCTGCAGCGGCAAGAGTTCCTTTATAATAGAGAAAAAAACCTTTATCAAAGTTATTATCAACCGCTTCATTACTCTGTAAGTTTGATAAAGTGTAATCAGAATAAAGACTTGAGGTAAGTTCTTTGACTTTGTTTTCAAAAGTCACTTTTATGTCAGTAGATTGAATTATCATCAGAAATTAAAAGAAATACAAGATAATCATTATTGAAATGGGAATGGTTAAATTGTCTAATCCTCGAATTGTTAACGATTCAGCTATTGTTGCAATGAATGGAATAATCAATAAGAATATTAGGTTATTATCTGGTATGAATATAGCGTTGACTAAAAGCGCTATAATAAAAAAAGCCAATGATCCTGAAAATGATTTCTGTTCATCCCATATATGATACGTTACAAAAGGAAAACGTTTGCCAACAATAGCCGCTGTAGGATCGGCTAAAGCCATTGTAACTATAGGAATATAAAAATAATAATAGTTCGTATCGGTTCCGGCTGTTTTTAAGTAATAAAATAGAAATGTTAGAGAGACTGCTATTGGGTACGACAAGGTGCCATAACTGTTTCGATGAATGGAATTTATTGATGGAAGTAGATTGAATTTCAGGCTGATGCTAAGCAATACAAAAAAAATAAAGCAAATGCCTAACACCCACGCATAGTGTGTAAACATAACTGGAAAAAGCATAGTAAGTATCCCCGTTCCTATATGAACAAGTTTACGAGTATATTCCACTCGGATTTTTGTGTAGCGATGAACTAACTCAGCTGCCAAAAACAGCGCAAAGAACAAACTACTCAGAAACAAGATGCTAAATATATTGTTATCCATTTTTCACTTCTACAATAAAGCGTTTGTAAAAAAATCCCTTGTCTTTCAGTGATACCGTATTACTTAACGTTGAAAAAGTTTGAGGGAATGATTCAGAAAAAACTCTATCTACCATTAAATTCCAATAGGTAATTGTCGCTTTTTCAGGCAAGTTTATGCTCATAATATCATGGAAATCTCTAAATGACTTTTCATCCATGTATTCGAAAATGTTAGAAAAATTACAGTAATCTATATTTTCCTCTTTTTTTATAAACTTGTGAACATAGCCGTGCTTTAGCGTAAGAGAAGATAAGTTCCTTTTGATTAAAGGAAAGTTCTCTTTTCGCAAATATAAAGGAAATGAAGGTTTGAACTGACCGGTCAATATATAATGTAAAAAGTAGTTATTTTGACAATCTGTTTGTATCAGATGTTCTGCGGCTCTATTATAGATAAATTCTGCAACGGGAACATCAACATGTTTTAGATATTCTTTGGTTCTGCCAAAATTAGCAAGTATTATCTTGCTGAAAAATAGTTTAAATAAATATCTCCATTTCAGGCTATTCCATTGATTGTGGTAATAATTGCATTGTTCAATATCCGGTTTCCCA
>JAFLBY010000237.1 GCA_017302855.1 Candidatus Kapaibacterium sp. | reverse complement strand
CGAATACGGTCACCGAGTAATGCGCCTCCTGTTTTACGTTTTGAAGGGTCAACAGAAATGACAGCAATTGTTTTGTCAGGAAAATCTTCAAGATAACGAAGCAATAATTCATCGGTTAATGAAGATTTACCTGCCCCGCCCGTACCGGTAATGCCAAGCACGGGAATAGTTTTTGTTATTGTTGAATGTGAGGCAATGTCTTCATCCGTTAATTGTCCTCTTTCAAGCATAGAAATTGCTTGGGCAAGAGCGACAGGATTTTTTTGATACACAGCTTCCCATAATTCATGAGCGGGAAATGTCATAGGTGTTTCATAATCCGACAGCGACACCAAATGATTTATCATACCCTGTAAGCCAAGAGAACGCCCATCATCGGGAGAATAAATACGGTCAATACCATAGGCATGCAATTCTTCAATCTCCGAAGGCAGAATTGTACCCCCGCCGCCGGCAAATATTTTGATATGTCCGGCACCCCGTTCGCGCAATAAATCGTACATATATTTCAAATATTCGACATGACCGCCTTGATAGCTTGTCATGGCAATAGCTTGGGCATCTTCTTGCACGGCACAGTCCACCACTTCTTGTGCGGAGCGATTATGTCCCAAATGAATAACTTCCACTCCTGTAGCTTGAATAATACGCCGCATAATATTGATAGCTGCATCATGACCATCAAATAAAGATGCTGCGGTTATAATACGGATTTTATGCTTAGGTGTGTATGCTGTTGTTTGCTCTGCCATAGTAAATGTATATCGTTTGTGTATGGATGAGAATCATTGTATGAATGCGAAAATAGGACGAAACATCATTGCCAAAGGTGTATCGGGGTATGTTATTGTGTGATGATATGCAATCAATACCGTATTTTGCCGCCCATAAAGTGATGTTTTACTTCGATAATCAGAGAAACAATGACAACAGAAACGCAAAATCCGAAACCTCAAAAACCGGTTATTTTAAGTGGTATGCAACCCACAAGTGGTCTTATGCTTGGCAATTTGATTGGTGCTTTACGTAATTGGGTGACTTTCCAGCAGAACTATGACTGCTATTTCTGTGTGGTTGATTTACATGCACTTACGGTAAGGCAAGTGCCGGCAGAATTGCGCAAACGCACTCTGGATGTGGCAGCGATGTATATTGCCGGAGGGGTTGATCCCGAACAATCCGCAATTTTTATTCAATCACATGTGCCCGAACATGCGGAATTGGCGTGGATACTCAATACATTTACCGGAATGGGTGAGTGCAGCCGTATGACACAATTCAAAGATAAATCCACACAACACAGCGATAATGTGAATGTGGGGCTTTTCACTTACCCTGTGCTTATGGCATCGGATATTTTACTCTATCAAGCCAATGTGGTGCCCGTTGGTGAAGATCAGAAACAGCATCTGGAATTAACTCGCAATATTGCCGAACGATTTAATTATCACTATTCGCCGACCTTTACTGTGCCGGAACCTTTTATACCGGAGCAAGGAGGCAGGATTATGAGTTTGCAAGAACCGCAAAAAAAGATGTCGAAATCCGACCCTAACACGAATGCCACTATTTTTCTTGTGGACAGCGACGATCAAATCAGAGCGAAAATAAAAAGAGCTGTGACCGATAGTGGAACAACGATACAGCGTAGTCCCGAACGTCCCGCCATAGGTAATTTGATGGAAATGTTCAGCATTGTGACCGGAGGGCAATCTTTTGCAGACATAGAGCGTGATTTTGAAGGTAAGGGTTATGCTGAATTTAAAATTGCCCTTGCAGATGCCGTCGTTGATTATGTGCGTCCCGTGCGCGAACGGTTTTTGGAAATTCGAGCCGATGTGCCTGAATTAACCCGAATTGTACAAAATGGAGCAGAAAAATCGCGTCGTACAGCATCAAAAACATTGCGCAAGGTCTATAAAAAAGTGGGTCTCGTGGAAAGATAAAGTTTAACGAATAGTGATATGTTTTCATAAACAAGATTATTCACGTATTACAAAAAATAATGAATGAGATAATTATTTCTGATTCAAGAAATTATAATTTTAGTGAAATACTTGATATATACAACAATGCGGGTTGGACGGCTTATACAAATCAGCCATCTGTTTTGGAAAAAGCACTCGAAAACACACCATATATATTGACAGCTCGCCATAATGGAATAATGGCAGGGTTATTACGTGCTGTAGGTGACGGTTTGACTATAATGTACATACAGGATATAATAGTGCACGAAACATATCGTAGAAAAGGCATAGCCACACAATTAATGAATACGTTATTGAAGCAATACTCTCATGTTCGGCAGATTATTCTCTTAACCGATGATAAACAGGAAACATCTGCATTTTATGAGAGTATAGGTCTGAGAAGAACAAGTGAATTAAGTTTATGTTCATACATGAAAGTGAAATAACATGTTAATTATTCCATAAGATAAGTCAGTCCGACATTTGCCGAAACTAAACCCATATAATATGAAGAGAACAATGTATAATCGAAAATACTTGTTGCAAAATGATTGTATCTCAAATGAGCATCCAATAAAAGTGATTTTGTTGCAGGCAGACGAAATCCAACTTTTGGCATGATTGATATTTGAGTATCAAATCCCAAATCGGTGCTTGAAGCTGATTCATCTGAAGTCCGATCAGAGACAAAAACAAAAAGACTCATGATTGATGTTCCTACATCAACGCCGATATATGGCTGAAATCCCTCTGCGGTAAGATCATGACGGATACCGGCATACACCGGTAAAACAGCAACAAAAGAAAAGGCATCTATGGGAAGTGAAGTAATTGATCGCACAACATTAGTTATTTGATCCGGTCTTATATTGAGAACTTGGAAGCCGGCACCAATGCCGACATAGGTTGTTTTTTCAATTTGATAGTACAGCATACCGTCCATTCCAAAAGCATTACTATAAAACAGTGATCTTGGTCCTGTGACAGCACTGCTGTTAACACTGAGACTAATCTCTTTTTTTGTATATGCAGGATTGTCAAAAATACCTTGTGCTGATGACACATTGATACACAGCAATGCTGCAAGACATGATAAGAAAACAAATTTTTTCATTGTACACACCGTGATAGATAATTTTCTTTGACTAAAATACTAAAAAGATGCGAATTTTTTATCATCGAAGACAATAAAGGAGTATTTCAGGCAAAAGTAAAGAACGACTTTGTAAAGCACAGATGGATGTTTGATGCAAGAGCTGGCAGTGCGAAAATCTCAGAGATAAGGGCTATTAACACAATTTTTTTGTCCATTTGTGTAACTATCATTCGTAGATATGTGTCCACAGGATAGTGTGGTAATTATGTAAGTTACATCAGAAAAGAAGGGAAAGAATATCAAGCATCGGGAAAAAGAATTATCAGAAGGTTGTAACAGTAACATTCATGAGAAAGAATTTTTTGGTTACAAATATAGATTTTTAAGTTATGAATACAGTATCTTTATTATCTGCATTATTGTGTTGTTTTTTTGTTTCATGTTCAACAGTACGGACAAATTCAAAAGTCAAGACAAGAAACTCTATTGAAAAGATTTTACGAGGTCAGGATATTATTTTTAGTGATACTACCACAGTCAAAGCAGCATTCTTACTCGTTGATCACGAAAACAATGTTTTACCGTTCAAAGAATTTCGTTTACATCATAAGAATTATAGGACAAACGCTTTGGGATATGTTGAAGTCATTTTACCAAAGGAAGCGGAGTATTACTTTAGAATTGAGGCACCAGTGAATGGATATGTCATTCGTGGGTTAACTAAAGAAAACATAACAAATACTAATAGAACTCACAGAATATTCGGTTTACATAGGTTTATTGAGATGACTCACAACAAAATGAACTATTTTTTAGTGCGTTATTCAGAGGATTCATTGTCAGATAATTAGTTAAGATTTTTATTTACAAAGTTTTTATATATACATTGTTATGACTCGATATATTGGTATGCTTATTCTAATGGTTTTTTTGATATTGTCTCGCTCTACAGTAAAAACAGAAAAAGTAGAAATGAACGACAGAATAGAAAAAATATCACATAGTCAAGAGACTGATACAATAACCAAAGCAATTTTTTTGTTTTATAATTATGAGAATAGTATTCTTCCATTTGTTTTCTTTACTATTGGCGAATATCCTCAAAAGGCAAATAGTCTTGGTTACTGTGAAGTGTCTTTGCCACACGGTGGCAGTTATGATTTCTACATTAATACTACTTCACTAGGACCTGGTAAGTTTGATAAGGCTAACGGGGAATTCCATAATGTTCTGGATATTACAGATAAAC
>JAFLBY010000236.1 GCA_017302855.1 Candidatus Kapaibacterium sp. | reverse complement strand
TAGCCGTCCAAGTGACGCTATTGCTATCGCACTGAGGTTTAATGCTCCTATCTATATTGCTGAAAACCTCTTAGATGAAGCAGGTTTTTCTCCGGAAGAGTTGGAAGGTGTCGTAGAATCTCAAGAAAGCTCTGAAAAAGAAATTGAGGTTGAAAAATCAACACCCCGTACTCGGCGAGAAATATTGGAAGAATATTTACTTCGTGCTATAGAGCAAGAGGAATATGAAAAAGCCGCACAAATTCGTGATGAAATTGAAAAACTTAATCATGAGTAGCAAATATTTCAAGAAATTTTCCTATTTTTGTGGCTCAACACTGGTACGCCGGGGTAGCTCAGGTGGTTAGAGCAACGGAATCATAATCCGTGTGTCGGCGGTTCAAATCCGTCCCTCGGTACAATCAAAAAAAAACCTTAGTAGCAATCTACTAAGGTTTTTTTACGTAATAAGCGACTTTATCCTCTACCCTCTTCAATTCCAATTTGTATAGTTCTTATCGTTTTTTTATGATATTTTGCTGTTTATCTTGATAAGAAGCAGAAATTGAGCACGGCATCATATCCAGCAAGCAATTAGTAGCAATTCTTTTTTGCCGACACAACAACATAACGTACTTAATACGACGACGCTCAATCACACGAAGCCATCTTACCGTTTCATTACAAATGGAGTAAAAATGATGACGATTTGATTCTAACATTCTCACTACTTCCGCTTGGGAATAGTGCAGATGTTTACCATATTTATCACGCACCCCAATAACAGCAATTTCATCATGTGGTTCCTCCGCTGTCACTCGCCTATGAATACAGATAATTTCGTAATTCATACAATGCAAAGAGATTAGAATTTAATGTTCCCTTGCATCAAGGAATAATCATGCCTATTTTAGGTTTCTGCGAGAATCAGTTAATGGTATTGTTTGCTATGGAGTATAACAGTTTACGTTTTGCAATAGGAAATAAAGTTTCAGCGAACGGAAACTCTATTGCCGTCTCACAAAGATACACAGCCGGATTTGGTAGTTCCGGAAACTTTCTCATTAAATCCAACTTTAATGAGCGAAAATCCGACATTACTCCTTTCATTCGGATGACATCCACTAACCGCGTGCGTAAAGCCCTATATTTATCCTCTGCTCCGGTAAAAACAGTCATCTGATACCGAATAATCGCATAAAGTGAGTTCTGCGTGTCAGGTACAATAAAATAGCCCTCATCCTGATATGTCGGTATTATTCCGACAGGAACAACTTGGCAATGTTCATCAACAAAATCATAGATTATCTTTCCTTCTTCCAAAGTCGTTTCAATATGTGGTAAAGACCATTCAAGCAACTCCTTAATTGACTGAATTGCAGCATCCGGCGAGTTTTGCAATGAATATAGTAGTGTTAAGTTACGTAAATCTACCCCGGACAGAGTGCGTGGCAAAGCACTGTCAACTAATTTGGCTTGTTTGAAGATATCAAGTGTTTGCTGATGAACATCAATTATATCCGTCAAATCAGGATAAATACAATTTTGTCGAAAATGCTGATGAATTTCTTTGAGTGCGGCAAGAATAGAGTATTGCGCTGCTTCTCTGTCACGTACAGCATCAACAAAGAGAGAAAAAGAAAGCCGTTGCATATAACCTCCGAAAAAAAAATACCATGAAGTAAATTTGCTTCGAATATGCAACGGCTTTTTGTTATAACAATATCACTCACAAAGTGGGTGTGCTAATGCTAATCGGTTTGCGCTGATTTTCCTGCGGGGTTAAGAGCATGTGCCGGAACTGCTCTTAAATTTTTTACTAGACCAATCCATGAAAAAACAACAAGAATATAATATGTAATATCTATTTCCCACCAAAAGAAACCATTACGCGTACTTGCCTGATAATGATGATGATTATTGTGCCAGCCCTCGCCTAATGTGACTAAAGCAAGTACGAAATTATTTTTACTGGTATCTGTTGTTTCATAACGACGGTTACCCCAACGATGTGATAAAGAATTAATGGTAAATGTCCCATGCCATAACAGCACAGTGCTGACAACAAAGCCCCACACGAGTGCTGACCAACCGCCAAGAAGAAATATTGTAACAGCAAACAGAACCGGAGGAACAACCCAATATTTATTGAGCCACATTAACTCCGGGAAGCGAGCAAAATCATTGATTAACTTATATTCGGTTTCTTCATTCTTCGAGTCAAGTATCCACCCGATATGAGCATACCAAAATCCGCGTTTGGGGGAATGTAAATCTATATCTTCATCTGAATGTTTGTGATGGAAGCGATGATGCGCTGCCCACCACAATGCACCCTTCTGAGAGGAGGTTTCTGCCATGAAAGCTAAGATAAATTGGAACCAGCGGCTCGTTTGATATGTTTTATGGGAAAAATAACGGTGGTAGCCACCCGTGACAAAAAACATACGCAAATAGTACATTCCTATAGCCAAGGCAACGTAACCCCATGAAAATTCTACAAAAAAAGCGGCGACACATGCAATATGCAATAGCCAAAAAGGAAGTGTTTTAACGGAAAAATATGTGGACATTAAACTAACCCTACTGTGAAAAAAAATATAGTATCCGATTATCAATTACATATACGCTAATTGATACTACCGTCTATGGACGTTTTAGGATGGTGCAAAATTACCTACTAATTGACATTCTAAAAAAGACTATTATCATATTCATTCATAATTCATCAATTTATCATTTTTTTGGCAGTACAGCAATGTTGAGCTCTTTCCTTGCAAATGCAAGGGCTATCCGCAATTCTGACATCTGATATCGTGCGCCACAGTGCTCACGAAGCTCACGTAATACCGCTCGACGATTATGTACAATGTATTGGCGCACTTGTCTGTAAAGCTCTTCGCCAATCAGGGTCTCTCGCTCTAAGATTAATGTGGACGCTATTGCTGTTTCTAAATGCTTTGCAATCGTACCCGGATCTATGTTGCGCGTTTCAACGATTTGCCAAAATGACATCCCCTGCCTTGCCAAACGAACACTTTCTTTAATCGTAGGCGGTAAATCACTGCTCTTTAAGTCATCGTTTTCCGTATCGGTTCCTATATACTGTTTAATTGCTGCAAAAAAATGTGAACTATAACGAGTTAGAAATATATCACTAATCTCAGTAATTGCCTTGAGTTCTTCGCGGTTCATTGGTAATGTGCCGGCTATGCGTTGCAAAGCAGTATCGCTCACTATTGTCTCGGGTGACAACTTATCAATATTCGCAAGTTCTGAACGCAAATGAACCAACTTTTCAAGGAAACGGTTATCTATCTTGATTGTCATTTGCTTTAACTCAAAACTCGGATGCAAATTTTTTGCAATCGCAAAGCCCAAAGAAGTCATAGACACTGTAGGAAAATGATCTGCGCTAATCTCAATAATACTGTCTGATTGCGCTTGACGCAAAGCAATAGCAATTTCATCTGCATCAAAGTCACATGCTATGCCATAAGATTTCATACTATACATCCCATACCTCAATATCTTTGGCGATTTATTTCCTATAAGAATATCTGTTATGACACCCACACCGAATCTGCCAGCAGTTTCTGAACATACACTAAGTATCGCCTGTCGCAAAAACTCACCATCCCTGTCTAACTTAGGCAATTTCTTAGGTGATGTGCTCATACATGAACTGCAACGACCGCAACTGCCACGGCAATCATCTTCTTGAAAATATTGCAGAATGAAATTACGTTTGCAATCAGTAGTCACCGCATAACGCTCTACAATATCAAGCTTGCGGATTGCTCTTTCTTTTCTCTCATAAAATGCCGGAAAATCTATTGGCAAGCGTGAAAATGGCATACGCTCCAAAAGTAATGTCAAACCGCCCGACGCTCCCGGTGGTTGATAACGAACTATTCGCCCATACTCAAAGGTACGCATCGCACTCTCAAATTGCTCCATTGCTATATCATGCTTGGCTAACATCTCACGAACATCAAACATCATGGGTGCCGATAAGGCTCCTGCTCCCACACTGCGCAATAATGCTATCAACACCTGCTGTTTATCAGCTGCAATATTAGCCGCATACTCTTTCACTCGATCTTGTGACGTCGTAAATTGTATTGTTGCCAATCCGCTTTCGCCACCTCGACGCACTATACCATATCGCTCAAACAATGATACTGCCGCATCCACTGCTATCGAACGTATTCCAGCACGGCTGGATAACTGATACGAATCCATCAGTAATGGTGCTACAGACCTATTGCCCACAGCTATTCCCTGCACATCATATATTGTCTCGTAAAGTAGCTCTATGTCATGTTTGTCAGGATATGTTGCCTCAAGGAAAAAGTCCATTAATTTCCTATCCGTAGGATGATATAACATATAACAGCTACTCG
>JAFLBY010000235.1 GCA_017302855.1 Candidatus Kapaibacterium sp. | reverse complement strand
TTGTTAAACCCGTAAGATGTTATCTAACGAATGTGGTAAAAATACAAAAGTATCATTTTCCTGATGTCAGGAAAACGATACTTTTAATCTAACCAAAGTGGAATTGCATTGCAACACTGTCAGCACACGATTATCAGGACGAAAGGAAAGACATGATAGCAATTCATCCTGACCATTATGTAATCATTAGAGTCCTGTTCTGACAAGTAGCATTGTAAACTATCCGCGGAATGATTCTTTATTTTGCAAAATCGGTGAAATAATCATCAGTTTTTATCTGTTTTAACAAATAAGAAAACCTAAGACATTGATTAATAACAGCTTTTATTTGACAAACAGCAAACAAAAACTTTGTGATTTTACCAATAATGAACAATAACTATGACGCATGACCACGTACATCAACTCTTCAAAAAGGGCTATAACCAAACAGAATGTAATCTAACCAAAGTGGAATTGCATTCAAGCGTAGCGCAGAATCTTTGTAGCGTAGCGGAAAACAATATGAGGAGAAAGTTGTTAAACCCGTAAGATGTTATCTAACGAATGTGGTAAAAATACAAAAGTATCATTTTCCTGATGTCAGGAAAACGATACTTTTAATCTAACCAAAGTGGAATTGCATTGCAACACTGTCAGCACATGATTATCAGGATGAAAGGAAAGACATGATAGCAATTCATCCTGCCCATCTTGAAATCACTAAAATTCTGTTCTGATAAAAGGGAGCAATTGTGGCTATCAGATTTTTGTATTGCTGTTACGACAATGTACAAAAAAAAACCGACAGATTTACTGCCGGTTTTTATATGTAATAAGTGTGTTATGTATTGATAATGTTATGATCAATCCATATAACTTTTTATAATGGAATTACTCATAAAAGAATTAATCTTCCATGATTTCTTTTTCTTTTTTAGTTAGCACAGCATCAATTTCCGTAATATATTTATCGGTAATTTTTTGAATTTCTGCTTCACCGCGCTTTGTTTCGTCTTCGGAGAAATGTTCGGTTTTTTCGGCAGCTTTTAATTTTTCGATATAATCGCGTCTGATATTGCGTACGGCGACTTTTCCTTCTTCAGCCATTTTTTTACACATTTTGACATATTCTTTGCGGCGTTCTTCGGTTAATGGCGGGACGGGAATGCGAATAACCGTACCATCATTTGAAGGGTTCAGCCCGAGGTCTGATTGATGGATAGCTTTTTCAATGGCATTAATTGTTGTTCTATCCCATGGTTGAATAAGGATAGTGCGCGCATCGGGAGTGGAAACACTTCCCACTTGCGGTAAAGGCGTTGGCGACCCGTAATAATCAATTTTCAGATTATCCATCAAGGAAGCGGAAGCCCTTCCTGTGCGCACTTTGGTAATGCTGTGTGCGGTATGTTCTACGGCTTTTGCCATAGCGTCACGCGTTTGGTCAAGAATTGTTGATACCGGCATAATATTAAATAATGAAAATGAGTTAAAATTGTTATTCAGTTACGACAGTTGCAATGGGTTCACCTTTGAGCAACCGTGTAAGGTTTCCTTTTTCATTCATATTAAAGACTAAAATCGGAAGTTTGTTTTCCCGACATAAGGTAATAGCAGTGGAGTCCATCACACGTAAGTCACGCGCCAAGACATCTTGGTATGTGATATGGTCGAAACGTTTTGCTTGGGGAAATTTTTCCGGATCGGCATCATAAACGCCGTCCACTCTTGTTCCTTTAATGATCACATCAGCTTCGATTTCGATGGCACGGAGTGCGGCGGCAGTATCGGTAGTGAAGTAAGGGTTGCCGGTGCCTGCACCAAAGATGACCACTCTGTTTTTTTCGAGGTGGCGCATTGCTCTTCGTCGTATATAGGGTTCGGCGATTTGGTGCATGTGGATAGCCGTTTGTAAGCGGGTGGGTACGCCGATTTTTTCTAAGGCATTCTGGAAACCGATGGAATTAATGACCGTTGCCAGCATACCCATATAATCACCCGAGACTTTATCAATGCCTTGTGCAGCAGCTTGCACACCGCGGAAGATATTACCGCCCCCAACAACTAACCCAATTTGAACACCCAGATTATGTGCTTCCCGCACTTCCTCGGCAAATGAAACCAACACAGAGGAGCTTATCCCGAATTGTTGTTCACCCATCAAGGATTCACCGCTAAGTTTGAGTAATATACGTTTGTATCGAAGTGGGGTCATTTCACATATCCTTTTCAATTAAATGAACATACAGTTAAGATTTTCGATGGTTATACTTCCGTATCAGCCATATATGGAAACGGTGCAGATTGTATAAATAACCCGCACCGTTTGCAATGTAATGAAAGAATTTCAAAAGAACAAATTATGATTATTCTTCACCGAGGAAATAGCGCGTAAAGCTCACAAGATTTACTTCATTACCTTCGGTTGCAGAAATGTCTTTTAGGACATCTTTGATTGTTTTATTGCCGTCTTTTACGAAGGCTTGTTCAACCAAACAGTTTTCCTGATAATATTTTTCAAGGCGACCGGTAGCGATTTTTTCAGCTATTTCGGGTTTTTTGCCTTCATTGACAGCTTGTTCTTTGTAGATTTCAATTTCTTTTTCAATAGCTTCGGTGTTCACATTGGAGCGATCGGTATAAAGCGGTTTCATAGCAGCAACTTGCATTGCTATGTCGCGCAATAAAGCCAATCCTGATTCGGAACGAACGGGAGCAGTTGTTTCGATGAGCACTCCTAATTTGCTTCCGGCATGGATATAGGACGCCACAGTACCTGTGGAAGTGATGCGACGCTCAAAACGTTTTACGCCGATTTTCTCGCTGAATTTTGCAAGAATTTCATTGTAAAGATCATTTAACGTTTTGTCACCAGCGGATTGAGCCATTAACTCTTCTACTGTGGTAACATTTTGCGTTAATAATGTTTCGCCGATTTGAGCAGCAAAAGCAACAAATTCTTCATTGCGAGCAACGAAATCGGTTTCGCAGTTTACTTCAGCCATAATACCGAGAGTCCCATCAGCGGAGGTAAGCGCAACCACAGCACCTTCATTAGCAGAGCGGTCTGCACGTTTGGCAACCGAAGCCGCGCCACGTTTACGAAGATTGTCAATAGCTTCATCCATATTACCTTGTGCTTCATCGAGAGCTTTTTTACATTCAGCCATGCCTGCGCCGGTTTTATCGCGCAATTCTTTTACCATTTGAGGTGTTACTGCCATTTGATGTTATTCCTTTGGAAAAAATAATTAAGAATATGGTGTAAAAAGGATTATGCAGATTTTTCTGCTTCGTTTTGCTCACCGCGATTGCCGCCATCTTCGCGACGGTTGTTACCGCTGCGACGTGAGCGCATGCGACGTTGACCTTTATCATCGTCACCTTCTTCTTCTTTGGCAGCGCGCTCACCGGAAACTCCGGCTTCGGCAGCATGGATTTTTGCAACTTCTCTGCCAGCCAAACAAGCATCAGCAATAGCACCGGCAATCAAACCGATAGCACTGATGGAGTCATCATTGGCAGGTACGGGATAATTGACAACACCGGGATCAGAGTTGGTATCAACAATACCGATAACGGGTATGCCAAGAACTTTTGCTTCTTTCACCGCGATATGTTCTTTTTTTACATCCACAACAAACAAAGCACCGGGCAAGCGAGTCATGGTTTCGATACCACCAAAGACACGGCGAAGTTTATCGCGCTCACGATTGCGCATAAGACGCTCTTTTTTGGTGAGCTTGTCGAATGTGCCATCGGTTTCCATTTTGTCAATGGCAGCAAGGCGTTTGATGCTTTTGCGAATAGTTTGGAAATTGGTAAGCATACCTCCGAGCCAACGTTCAGTCACATAGTTGGTACCACATTTTTGTGCAGCTTCGAAGATAGGTGATTTTGCTTGGTTTTTTGTTCCTACGAACAAAATAGTTTTGCCTTGGGAGGCAATGTCGAGAGCAGCATCATACGCAACATCAACCAAAATTTGTGTTTTACGTAAGTCAATGATATGAATGCCGTTACGCTCTCCGTAGATAAATTTACGCATCGCGGGGTTCCAGCGACGGGTAAGGTGTCCGAAATGGGCGCCTGCTTCAAGCAGTGCCTCAACGGTTACTTTAGCCATGATAGCTCCGTATTAGTATTTGTGTTAAGAAAAACTACTGTTCTTGTCATTCCGCTTGTTTCGGCTCACTTGCTGTAACAGCAACCACACACCGGCGGTCGAAGAACATGATTCGTTGAGATAATGTCGGAGTAATTGCATACCCCGACAGAACAAAGTACGATTAACGTTTCGAGAATTGGAAGCGTTTCCGTGCTTTTTTCTGACCGTATTTTTTACGCTCGACCATACGAGGGTCACGCGTCAT
>JAFLBY010000234.1 GCA_017302855.1 Candidatus Kapaibacterium sp. | reverse complement strand
AGGTCCATCAGCTCGAATACGCAACCTTCTAAATCCAACTGCCGAAACTGGGGGATTAAAAGATGCCGTAAGAGTTGTTGGGGCTGCAATACCGGTAAGAGACATTACGACCTCATTGGCGTCAAAAATATTGTTGTTGTTATAATCAATCCAAGCACGAACCCCACCCATACTGAATGTCCAAGCTCCAAACATCTGTGCTGTAACAGCTAATGTATTATTGACACCTGCGAGAGCTCTGTGCCCCACATTACCGTAGAATGTATAGGCACCTGTACATCCCGATGTATTTTGAGTTGATCCGATGGTTACATTAGTAATTACACCGTCATATTGATTTAAACAAGCACTCCAAACTTGTGGAGTACAATACTGAGCATGTACATCGGAAACTGCAAAGAAGATCGCGAGAGATGCCAAAAATCCTGTCATTCTCCGCAGAAACAGCGAGATAGAAATTGGTAAAGATAGTTCTTTACTCATAGAAAACTCCTTAGATAAAAAAATCTATAATATATATAATTAAGACACAATGTTACCTGTTGTAATATTGAACTCTCGATAATCTAATGAAAATCGGTAAGTAGAAGAACGAAAAAACTAAGTTTCTACAAAAGCAACTCAGATACTTTTCAACTGCGCAATATACAAAATTTTTATGATTTCACAATGTTTACCAATACATATATCCCATGATTACCTATTCAGGTTATCGGTTACATCTGCTCTGCTAAACAACACTTTACTTTTTATTTGACAAACAACTATCCGCCATATTTTTCATAACTTTA
Organism: Candidatus Kapaibacterium sp.; assembly: GCA_017302855.1. GTDB lineage: Bacteria > Bacteroidota > Ignavibacteria > Kapaibacteriales > UBA961 > UBA2353. The sequence goes on along the minus strand of JAFLBY010000234.1, from coordinate 3,650 downwards.
TTAATCTCAATTAATTGAAGACTTTGCAACGAATCAGCAATTAATGAACTCTGAACAGCACTCTGAAGTGATTTATTTATTTCGTTTCGATACATATCTGAACATTTTGAAATTAACTCTGGATCATTTTGATTCTGCTTAACACAGTCACACCATGTTCGAACAACACCAAATGCCCTTTCTTTTGGTGATACAGATGAGCCACATGACGCCAACATCATCAATAGTATAAGAAAAAATATCCCAAACATTCTTACAAAGCACCGGTTCATCTGTTGCAATGTTTAATGTGCTTCTTAACAACTGACTCAATCATAGTAGTTATAGTAATATATTGAGTATTATGAGTAACCAATGGAATACCACTTTGGCTCATTTTTCCCCCTTCATTAGTTATGGGAACTGCGCATGCAGCTACTAAGAATGTAACGACACAAAAAATTACATTTTGTAACAGATTGACCGTGAAAAAAAAATTTCTGTCTCTTGCTCTTCTACTCATAGTATTACGACCTTATCTACCTGACTTTAATGTGACCTTTTTGACTTGCTTGCTTTTTACCAGAAAGTTAGCACTTTGGCTTAAATAACCGGAACCACAGTAAAACTCGTGCTTTCTGTTTTTTCCATTTTTTAGCTCCACTACAGCATAACGTTGTGTAGGTGCAGCCATCACAATTTCAGAGTTTAGCGGCTTTGATATAAATGTTTGCACATAACCGCCATTGGTCGGTGCACACAAAGCAATGCGAGTGTTATTATAGGATGGTAAAGCAATAATTCCGCGTGAGTCACCATGAATACAGATTCCACTACTAAGTGCATCTTGGGGTATAAACCCGCCTTTTCCGTCACCACGTAGAAGCAAACCATATCCGGCATCATAGCGCCACGCTTCCACATCCGGTCCGTAAAAATTGCCGGAGATAACAATATCCAGATTACCATCTTCATCAAAATCTTGAATGGCAGAACCAAAAATGGGTGACAACTGCGCTAACGGTGGCAAGCTCTTGGGCTTAAATTTACCTTTGCCCAGATTTTCCAAATAAAGACTATGCACAGCATTGAGTGTCATTTTATGGGACGAATCAAGTGATCCCTTTGAAAAAACATCATCAAAACTTAACTGAACATAATCTCTATATAAAGGGAAGCGTTTACGTAAGATAGGCATTTGATTATAAAATGCCATAAGTGAGCGAACAGCATAGCGTTTATCATTCTCCCAATATGTCATTAAATGGTCTATACTCCCATTCTTATCAAAATCATTAGCGTAAAATTCAATAGGATACTTTTCTGATCCTTTGTATCGAATATTCGCTCCAAAATTACCTACAATGTAATCTATGTCACCATCATTATCAAAATCACCGCCATTGATGCTGTTCCACCAACCATATAGTGTATTCACACCTGTTGTTTCTGTTATCTCGGTTAATTGCCCCCCATTATTCTTGAAAAACCGCATTGGTGACCATTCTCCCACAACAATCAGGTCAAGCCAATCATCATTATCGAAATCTGTCCATAATGCTGATTGCACCATTGAGGGATTTGTGATAAATGATGCGGCAATGTTTTCAGTTACATCAATGAACACACCATTATTGTTAAGTAAAACATAACTTCGTGGCATAGAAGGATAATTTCCCGCAACATTTCTTCCGCCTACAAACAAGTCCATATCGCCATCATTATCTATATCACCGGCTACCACACACGAAGTACTCGTCAGCATAAGCGGCAATGAACCAAGCGAAAAGTTACCCTTACCATCATTGATATACAAACGATCTTGCATACGTTCCGGCTCATCCGTGATTGATTCATTACCACCATTGGCAACATACAAATCCACATCGTTATCGTTGTCTATATCTAAGAAAACAGCACCTTGTTGCTCACAGATTGTATCAAAAACCGATTGACGTGATTCTATAAAAGTTCCCGATGTTGTCTGTAAAAACAAACGAGGGCGACTATTTTCGGGCGACGATATATACATATCGAACAAACCATCATTATTGACATCGGCACTTGCTATGCCCGGACCATTCATTGACAATCGTTTTGGCAATAATCTTTCACGAAAAAAATCATCAAATACATTTTCTTGATGTTTATAAGGAATTGTTACAAGGTTTTTAGAAAATAGCGGTTGTATTTTTTTTTCTTGAGCAGACACCGTTTTATTTTGTTGTTTTATCGGTGCTTTGTTATATATTACTTTAATCTTTTTATTGATGGCAATATTCTTTAATTCTTGTTTTGTACCATCTGGCCAAAGTACCTGTAATTCTTTTAATGGTTTATTACTTGGAAATCCGAAATAAGCAGATGCGTCCACCGATGACACAAATCCGCGTGTACGCTGCAATTCTATGGTTTGCCAGACGGTATCTTGAAGTACTTTAATTCGTGCCCCCAGCCCCTCTGTATTCTTCTCTTTATATTCGAGTTGTACGGTAAGGTAATTTTTTGTTCCTTTATCATTCGCAATATTTTTATAAATTGTTGCTAATGAATCAATATTATTAACAACAAGATCAATATCTCCATCATTGTCGAAATCAGCGTAAGCAAAAGCGACACTATTGTAAGGCTCTGTAAACCCCCATGCTTCACTCACTTGATGAAATTGTAAATTCCCTCCATTTTTGTACAAATAGTTATTGACATGCGTTCTGGGAATATTGCGAAAAATCTGTGTATAATCAGTTTCAAGATTTCTATCAGTATTAATATTTAGACCTTTTACAAACTCAAGTGCTTCTTTACCTATACCCAATTTTAACAGTGTCTCGGAAGTAATACCAAACTTTGTAAAATCTCTGTCCATTACATCCCATGTTAATCCATTGACGACCATCAGATCTTTCCAACCATCTAAATCGAAATCAGCAAACATAGTAGCCCAACTCCATTCAGTCGCCGCTGTACCGGCCATATAAGCAATGTCGGAAAATGTTGTGTCCTTACGATTGAGAAACATACAATTTTTAATCATTTGGGATGAGTCGAATGCCATACTGAATGAAGACATAGTTTCAAATTGCGTATTGCGGCGGGCATGATTCTCAGGCAACATATCTACTGAATAAATATCCAAATAATTATCATTGTTAAAATCAGCGATATCATTACCCATACTGAACAAAGCAGTATGTTTCATCGCTTTTTTTGTTATATCTGAAAATGTACCATTTTTATTATTGAGATATAAGTGATCAGGTTCTTCAAAATCATTTGCAATATACAAATCCAGCCACCCATCATTATTTATATCGCCTGCTGTACAACTTAATCCAAAACCTTCATGACGTATCCCCGCCTGTTCTGCCACATCAGTAAAGGTCATATCACCATTATTGCGGAACAATTGACTTCGGACTCCTTTATGCAAAAACCCCGGTCGGTCAACACCATTAAGTACGACAAATAAATCCAAATCACCATCATTGTCATAATCGAAGAAAGTGCCTTGTATAGAATTTGCAACCGTTGCAATCCCCATTTCTTCCGCTTTATCAGTAAATGTGCCATCACCATTATTAATGAACATTCTGTTGGCATCGAATCCATACTTTGCGACAAATATATCTAAGTCATTATCACCGTCAATATCTACCATAGTCGTTCCAAAC
>JAFLBY010000233.1 GCA_017302855.1 Candidatus Kapaibacterium sp. | reverse complement strand
AAATGTTTGTTCTGCAATCAATCTATGGTTTGCTAAAGGCCCCTTAGCACGTATTGGGCGGACTATGTTTATCGTCTGTTTTGTATTAAGTTTTTTATTTCCATTGTGTTAGAGTGTTGATGATTCACGGACATTATCACATTGCCATAATATATCCCTCAAAACTACAAAACTTTAGTAAGACATAAAAAAGTCCACCGAGAAATTCAATGTGTACCAACTCCCACAACAATTTCTGTTAATTGTACATGGAATGAAGAAAACGCAATAGCAATTTCAATTTATTCACTCACGGGGACAAGTATGCATCCTCAAACTTTGTCATCACTCTACTTTTTTTTCAATTTCTCAAATAGAAAAAGTTAAGCACTTCGCCTTGATTAAAAGGGCTGACAACTTCCCCAAGCAGCCCTTTATGTGTTAATGATATTCTGAAAAAATGAAAAGGTCGTATTTCAGTTTCAAACTCGGCAATATCTTCGAATCGTTTTTTTGTTCCAATCAATAAAGGATGCTGAATTCCACCGCCGCCACCGGAGACAATGGTATGTTTTAATTCAGGGACAAAACGATTTGTTTTATCGAGTGGGGTCTGGTCGCCATGCATAAAAATAAAATGCTCAAAAGCATGAGAATGTCCACTCATATATACGACGGATTTTTTTGCCTCGAAGAAAATATCCCAAAAATGTTCTTTTGTTTTACTGTCCGGTCCTGTGACGGTATTGTTCGTAAATGGCGGATGATGAGAGCACACAAAAAAGTAACGTATGCTGGTATCTGCATCTAATTCATTGACAGTATTGCGATACCAATTGTCTTGTGCTTTAATAAATTCCGGCGATAATTGGTCAAAATTATCATTGACAACAATCACAGCCAAAGAACCGAATTTATGGACTGAAAATGATTTGTTTTTTTCTGGATAATGCTTTTGAACACTTTCTATGGCTTTTGTAGGATTCAACATATATTCGTGATTGCCCATTACAGCCAAGAGCGGGACTTTTTGCCGTGAAAGTGAATCCTTGAAGTTATCGAAATCAGACCATTCTTGGCTTGGGTCATTATCTGCAAGCGCGGTGATATCGCCAAGATGAATAACAGCATCCTTTTTTTCTAATCCAAGTATGGTATTATAAATTTCCTTACGAGCAGAATCATTATTATTGTAAACAAATCTATTTTTGTCAATAATAGTAGGGGATTGCGTATCGCCAAGAAAAATTAATGTCTGTGCTGATATGCCGTTAATTGTGATAAGAAAAAGGAGTATTGCAAAAACAAATGTATGTATCATACTATTACCAAGCAAGAAGTGAATAATGATATGAAAATTGTAAAGTTATTAATCGTTGTTGGAGTTCTGTGATATTATGGAGTGTTAATCGCATACCGAGTGCTGTTTTATTATAGACATGAATGTGATAATCGAAGCCGCCGGATAATCCCGCATTCATTTGAGAAGTAGCCACTTTGGTACCGAACGATGAGTTAACAGCAATAATGTCATAATACCCTAAACCACCATATAATGAAACATTATCATGGATTTTCATGCCAAAAACACATAACAAAGGGATTGCCTGCCATTGCGAACTTACCGCTGTTGCTCCGAATTGTGTCATGACATTTTCTTTGTCAATAGTATTCATAAATAACCAGCCCGTCTCAAATCCAATGCTTAAAAGATGTTCCGGCTGCCAAAACAATGATAAAGTGCCCCCAAAACCGGTACGTCGCGCATAATCCGGTAATCTGTCGCTATCAATTGAGTTAACAGAAATTCCTGCTGCTGCACTCATCATTAACTCATTTTTTGTGTTGATTTGTGCATGCAAAGTGCCGGACATACATACTGCAATAATCATGACAATGAAAAATATATTATTGCACATAGTATTCGTAGGCAACGATGGATGGAAAATTGGTGAGTATGCCATTAAATTGACCTTCTGCCAAGAATTTACGAATAAATTTTTGATCATCTAATGTCCATACCAATGCAAAGCGACCCTCTTGCTTTACGGTTTGAATCAGTTCATTTTGTGTTCCCAGAGTCCAGCGTGGTGCAAACACACGCGCATTTACTTTCCTCATATCGTCCACAGAAGTTTCCACTATGCTCGGAATAGTGGAAAATTGTGGTAAAGTCATAAAATCCTGAATAAATTCTTCGGAAGCTAAACCCGTTGCAATAAACAACGATTTATTTTTTTCTTTTGCTTTTTGAGTAAATTCTTTTTGTAAAGGAATTATGGCGCGCATTGCATTGACGGATTTGATGTCTAACCATACAAAACGCAAGGTGGTGCTATCAATAATGAATTGAAGAGCTTCGCGTAATGTTGGAATATCGGAACCATCATGAAGTTTTGCGAATGTTCTAATTTGTGTAAAGGAAAATGATTCTACGGGACCAATTAAAGTACCATTTCCAATCAGACGTGAGTTAAAATCTGTGTCGTGATATAAGATAGGAATACCATCAGATGTTAACTTAATGTCAATTTCAACTGCATTAGCACCTATATATTCGGAGAATCGGATTAAGTTTATAGAATTTTCCGAAAATGGTAATAAATCTGAATTTCTTCCACCACCCCGATGTGCAATAATAAAATAGTTTTCATTTCGAAATTTGCTCGGTCGTATATATCGTAAAGTCAATGTTTGTCTATTTTCTCCGGCTGTTGATAGTATATTGAGCGTCAATGGAATATTTGCCAAATCTGATATATTCCCGGAACGAATGATAGACATTATTGATGAGGTATCTTGTATGATACATTGCACTTTTCCTGTATTGATAGTTAATGGATTGCGCCAAAAGCCGGAAAATGCAAAAGTATTTTGAACTATACCTCCTTTGAGAACAGCATAAGTACCGCTATTTTCGAAGTATATACATAAGACACCATTCGTCCAATGCAGCACTGCTTTTGAACCCCAATTGACTGAACTTCCGACAATGTCATATACTCCTTCGGTGGCATTCATGAACGGCGATTGCAATGGAGTGCTTTGTTGTATGATGGTATCATTGTCAAAGGTAGGATGCACAATTTCCGGATTATCGGTGCAACCGCTTTGTAATACGATAACAAGCATACAAAAGATACTATAAAACCATTTGATGTCAGTACTATGGAAATGTAAATGCACAGAACACCTCAGGAACAGTTAAAGTACGTTTGAATGTTTCAAAAGCTGGCCATGCCTGATAGACAAAATCTGAATATGAAATCTTTAATCCAAGGGCACAGCGCTGATTGTGAAAAAATGGCTGTTCAACAATCACAGAAAGTGCCAATCCATTTCTTCGATTACGTGCATCGGTAACTTGTATGTCACCGGCAAATGTTTGTTGCGAGGTAATATATTCTGCTTCAGCACGAGCCGAGATGAAAACGTGCTCATAATGATATCCGCATTGGATGTATGGATAAGTCAGCCAACTGTTGATTGAGTTGTCGAAACCATTGATTGTGACGAAACCAAGCAGGTGACCAAAGTCTGCACCGATTGCAAAGTCAAATGAAGATAGAGGATAATTCCATTGCAATCCTACTAAAAGCCGATTAGTAAGAATCATGGTATTCAGCTTTCCTAATAAAGCGAAATTGTATGGTAAACCATACGCAATGTCGGCTTGAAGAAATGGAAATCTGTTGATTTCTTCTTCCACGATGTCTCGCGGAATTGAAGTTATGGCAATACCTGCTGCCCACGTGAGTGTATAAGGCGAATGACGAGAATTGAAGACAGTGTTATGCGTACTGTCCAATGTTACTCCCCACATGGAAGACACGCAGATTAATTTTACTATAAAGATGAATAGCAGTTTTCTCATACTTCCAAAAATACGACAACGTGTAAATATAAATGTACGTGAACTGACAGGGCACAAATCTGCTTTATGGATAGGATACAACAGACAATGCGCCATAATTTTCAATGGGCATTGAGCGCAATGAAAATAACAAGGGCATTACATCTGAACATGTAATGCCCTAAGTATTTTATCTTTCAAAGGATTAAGGTACGATGATTGATGATTTCCCATAGTCGGGTTTGATATCTTCCGGTGACCGAGAGTCAATCAAGATTGGTTTTGTGTTACCTGCTTTTTCTTGAATAGCCATAAGTGCTTTGATTACGGCTTCCGGTCTTGGTGGACATCCTGAGATGTAAGCATCAACCGGAATGAATTGGTCTATGCCTTGGACTACCGAATAAGAGCGGAACATACCGCCTGTTGAGGCGCATACTCCCATGGAAATGCACCATTTAGGGTCAGGCATTTGATCCCATATTTTACGAACAACCCAACTCATTTTATATGTGACAGTGCCTGCTACGATAAGTAAATCGCATTGTCTTGGAGAAAAACGAAATACCTCCGACCCGAAGCGGGAAACATCGAAACGCGGACCTGCAAACGCCATCATC
>JAFLBY010000232.1 GCA_017302855.1 Candidatus Kapaibacterium sp. | reverse complement strand
AAGACGAAGTCTATGAATACAAAATTTCTACTTCTCGGCTATCGAAATACACTCAGTTAAAGTTGATTCATAATCATGAAAAATCACTTATATTACTTGCCAAGCATCCAACAAAGCGTTGGCAATTGCTACGTGTTTCTTTATAAAAATTTTAATTAAACAACAAAGTATTAGCAATGGGCACAAAGGTTGTTCTTTTCATATATAAACCAAACTAATATATATCATTCATTTCATTATATTAACACATACTCGGAATTTACAAATTGTCAAGTTAATTATTTTTTTCCAATATCGGTGTTAATATTTGATGCCATTGTTTATACCCTTGTGCATTAAGATGTAAACCATCAATGCTATATTCTAATGGCAAGTACCCGTTTTGAGATATTGCACTATAAATATCACAATACATTATTCCTTCTTTTTGACATACATCTTGCAACTTTTGATTCAATTGATAGACTTTTTTATTTATTACTTCAGCTTCGCTATATGTCTCACAAACAGGCAATGTACTTTGTACAATGATGATTCTCTTATCATTTTTCACTTTGCGTATAAGCACGCGATAATGTTCAATGATTTCAACAACAGAATAATGAGCATACAAATCATTAATACCTCCCATTATACAGACAATTTTGGGTTTTAGTTTTTCTATTTCGGGTAATCGAGCAATAAATCCCGGAATAATATCCCCTCTAATTCCTCGGTTTACCATAGCCGGATTATTATATAATTCCGACCAATCCAATGCATGTGTATGAGAATCGCCCAACATCACAATGTCGGCATTTTGGGTTGGATACATCGCGTATATATTATTCATATATTCATAATTAGCATTTTTCAAATACATGGTATCTTCTCGTGACATAAGATATGTACCGATACCAATAATCATACACCCACATAGTGGTAGAGTATATTTCAAGAACGAGGGCAAATGTTTGAATATCATGTTTCTTTTGTAATAATTAACTGTACTTGACGCATAGATTCTCTTATGGTTACACATAAAAAAAAATCCCGTTCCGATTTTCTCGAAACGGGATTTTTTCTCTAAAGTATAGATTCTTAGTAATCCATACCGCCCATGCCGCCCGGAGGCATTGCAGGAACTTTATTTTCTTCTTTTTTCTCTGTAATTGTTGCTTCTGTTGTGATAAGTAAACTTGCCACAGATGCTGCATTTTCGAGAGCTACACGCGATACTTTTGTCGGATCAATAACGCCCGCAACAAGAAGATCTTCATAGACTTCTGTGCCTGCATTAAATCCGAATGCGCCTGTGCCTTCTTTAACACGATTTACAATCACTGAAGACTCTAAACCGGCATTGGCAGTAATCTGACGTAATGGTTCTTCAACGGCACGTCTGATAATATTGATACCTGTTTTGATGTCATGATTGTCCGGTGTTAAATTATCAAGGACTTGTACTGTGCGTAAATATGCTACGCCACCGCCCGGTACGATACCTTCTTCAACCGCAGCACGTGTTGCATGAAGAGCATCTTCAACGCGAGCTTTTTTCTCTTTCATTTCAACTTCAGTTGCTGCACCGATACGCAATACTGCAACGCCGCCGGATAATTTAGCCAAGCGCTCTTGCAATTTTTCGCGATCATAATCACTTGTTGTTTTTTCGATTTGTGCTTTAATTTCATTGATACGTTTTTTAATATCCTCAGATTTACCGGCACCTTCAACGATTGTAGAATTGTCTTTATCAATAGAAACGCGTTTTGCTGTACCAAGGTATGCAAGAGTTGCGCTTTCAAGTTTAAATCCTTTTTCTTCGCTGACAACAGTACCACCTGTAAGAACTGCAATATCCTCCAACATAGCTTTACGGCGATCGCCAAAGCCCGGAGCTTTTACTGCTGCAACGCGCAATGTACCGCGTAATTTATTTACGACGAGAGTAGCAAGTGCTTCGCCTTCAAGATCTTCTGCAATAATCAATAAACCACGTCCTGATTGTGCTGTTTTTTCTAAAATCGGGAGTAAATCTTTGATATTGCTGATTTTTTTATCGTGGATAAGAATATATGGATCATCAAGCACACATTCCATAGTGTCGGCATCTGTCACAAAATAAGGTGATAAATAACCGCGATCGAATTGCATACCTTCAACGACATCCATAGAAGTTTCTGTGCCTTTGGCTTCTTCTACAGTGATAACACCGTCTTTGCCAACTTTTTCCATTGCATCAGCAATTAAATTACCGATAGTAGAATCATTATTTGCAGAAATTGTACCTACTTGAGCAATTTCTTTTTTACCGCCGACTTCACGGCTGATATTTTTTAATTCTTTTGTAATTTCAGCAACAGCGATATCAATACCGCGTTTTAAATCCATTGGATTAGCACCTGCTGTTACTACTTTAAGTCCTTCAGCTACAATAGCTTGAGCAAGAACTGTTGCTGTGGTTGTACCATCGCCCGCTGCATCACTTGTTTTTGATGCAACTTCTTTGACCATTTGCGCACCGAGGTTTTCGATTGCGTCTTCCAATTCGATTTCTTTCGCAACGCTCACACCGTCTTTAGTGACAGTTGGCGCACCGAATTTTTTATCAATAATAACATTGCGACCTTTTGGTCCTAATGTTACTTTTACTGCATTAGCAAGTTGATCAACACCGCGTTTTAATTTAGTGCGGGCATCTACATCAAAGTTAATGATTTTTGAAGCCATTTTATATTCTCCTTTTGAAATAATTTTTTAATAATCAAGAAATTATGCAATAACTGCAAAAATGTCGCTTTCACGCATGATAAGTAATTCTTCGCCGGAAACAGAAATTTCTGTGCCTGCATATTTACCATAAAGAACTTTATCGCCGACTTTAACTTGCAAAGCCGCTTGTTTGCCATCATCGGTTACTTTACCCGGACCAACAGCAATGATTTCACCCTGCATGGGTTTCTCTTTTGCGGTGTCAGGAATAATAATGCCACCCGTTGTTACCTCTTCCGGTGCGGAAGGACGTACAATCACTCTGTCGTGCAATGGTGTTACTGTCATGGATACCTCCAAATTGAATTAAGTTATGAAAAATGGAATATGTTGTAATAGTGTGCCGAAGCGAATAGAGTGACGAATCGCATTAGCACTCTATTGTACAGAGTGCTAACATTACCAAAAGGTAATAAAAAAAGTCGTCACCACAGAGGCAACGACTTTGAGTGTATAACAATGAAAAATAATAACTTAGCGAATCAGCTTGAACTCAACACGACGATTAAGCGCTCTCCCTTCATCTGTTGTATTATCCCCAACGGGCTTAGTTTCACCATATCCTTGCGATACCATGCGCGATGCGTCAATGCCCAAACGCTGAAGATATTGCACCACCGATTTGGCACGATTGTTCGAAAGAGTCATATTCGCTTCATCGCTCCCAACAGCATCCGTGTGAGCCGAAACCTCCACTCTGATTTTTGGATACTCACGCAAGAAATCATACAAACGTTGCAATTCGGGTGCACTCGCAGCAGTAATATCCGCTTTGCCAAATTCAAAAAAGATATTCTTTAACTTGAATGTTGCTCCTGTGGCAATCGCGTGGTCAATACTCATTATCATAATATCTTTTTTCACTTGTTCGCCTTTTTTCATTGAGACAGAACTAAATTCCAGAGGTTGGGAGATATAATCCTGAACATTGACATTCAAACGTAGAGGCATATTTTCCGGAAGCTCAAAACAATATTTACCGTCAGACCCTGTTTTTACGGAATCAAGAACGACATTATTTTGTGCATTTTCCAAACGTATAATACCCTGTACACCATTATTCTTTTCATCAAGGATACTTCCGCATAAAGTAATAACGGCTTTTTTCATAACAAAATTTCTGATTAAAGTATCACCGACTTTAACAGATTGTGCATTGATATTCTGTATTTCATCAAAATAACCGCTTGCAGAAGCAACCGCCGTAAAATTATCTTTTTTGGTTATCGGTACGACAATTTCATAATTACCGGTAATAGAATTTGACTTAACCGAAAGAGAATTTCCTTGACTACCATTTGCCGCAATAGAAGCTCCTACAGCCCATGATTTATCATTGGTGACAGTACCGCGAATAACAAATACTTGTGGTTTGACAATTGGTTTTGGTCCATAGGTGATTTCATACGTTGTCGTAATATCGCCGCTTATATTATCCAATACTTCGGTAAATGGTTGCGCAATATCATAATCACGTCCCAAGCTTAATCGTGTGACAATACCTGCATTATGTTTTGCAGGATTAACAACGGAATATAATTGTGCACCGGCATTCCATAGATCCTTTGTTAATGATTCTTCGGTATGATTGGCATTTTCTTGCAAAGCACAATCATCGGTAATTAATAAAACTATCTTTTGTGCATTGGGACGGAAAGACATTTGTGTTGCTCTATATATCGCTTCTGAAGAAATTTCATCAGGTGCTGTTGCTTGCGCTTGTGCAAAAAATTCT
>JAFLBY010000231.1 GCA_017302855.1 Candidatus Kapaibacterium sp. | reverse complement strand
TTTAATTCCGGTTGCTCCTCTAATGTGACTCGCTGAATTTCATTACTACTTTTCAGATGTTGTAAATGTTCCGTTTGTAATGTTATTGTTCTTGCAATTTTTTGTCTGTTTCTATCCATCGTAAACCACGGCAATTCTGATATATTCTGGCTTTGAGCACTGACGACGCCGTCGCCGTCGCGCAATAGTGCAGTACCGCCTTGACCAAGTACTTCTAAACCTCGTCTAAGGATTTCTGAAAATGTTGAAACTCGTAAACTTGCCACACCCTCTAAAAATTCAACTCGTCCCACAACGCTCACATATTCAACATCACCGGGATGGGGTAAACGATTAATGGTGAAGAGAAATCTACCTCCATCATGCGGTAAGCGCAAATCCCCAACCGCCGGTGCATCAAATGGTACGCCCGTTTCCAAGGTTTCGAGTGTTCCTTTTGCTGCATCAAGGGCAAGTTTTTTCACAAAATTCGGATTATCTGCCAAACCCGCATTAATAGATGTTTTCCAATTGTATGCTTTGGCAAATGCCGAACCTTGATGTGGTGAACCAATGGTGATAAGGCGTTTTACATGATGATTATTGGGTTGTAATATAAGGTGATAGCGTGCTGCAACGCCGCCCATGCTATAGCCAATCAGGATTACCTTGTCAGATTTCGTTGTTGTCCGAACAATGTCTATTGCTTTTCTCAGCTCACGAGCCCACCCACCAATAGAATCATAGGGACTTGAGAAAGATACGGTAAAAAAATCTGAAGTTTTTGATGCGGAATTGTCGAGCAGTTGCGGCACACCTTGTGAAAACTTGATGGTACCGCCAAAACCAAGTCCAAGATCTTGTCCATAAAATTTTACGGCATTGGCATCATTCCATACTTCTGCCTTTTGACCAAGTCCATGTAACAAAATGATTGGGTATGGTATTTGCGTTTCCGATACAGCCGAAAATTGTGGTAAATTTGCAAAGAAAGTCAATTGCTGTGGTTTTTGTGACGACGGTGTTGAGCACGATAACGTCCACACACCAAAGACAAATGCCAAGAATATATGAAATGAGCGATGAACCTTTTTCGATAACTTCATAGAAATATGTTGTGATGATTGTTGTAGATAAACTGCAAAAATCGTAAAAAATTATCCATTAAGCAATGATAGTATGGAACCATTAAACAGAGTTATGCGCCAATCACCTATCAGTGGTGGTTTCTCAAATACATACGCAAAAGGAAAAGTGCCTCTACAGTTACCTTCGCCGCTTTACCTTAACTTAGGATGTGGTAAAGATGTACGCGACGGATTTCTAAATATAGACCTCTATTCGGACGATGAGCGTGTCATTGCTATGGATATACGATTCTTAGAGTTACCGGATAACTGTGCCGATGGTATTCTCGCCAGTGATGTATTAGAACACTTTTCCCATAGAGAAACTGATGCCATTATCGCAGAATGGGCAAGAGTACTCAAGCCGGGCGGAGAATTGGTTATACGTTGTCCTTCACTACGATTGCAATGCAAAGCATATATGGATAAAGTCTGGGATGCTGATATTGCTTCTTATATGATTTTTGGTGGACAGACTAATCCGGGTGATTATCATTGCATTGGTTTTGATGAAGATTCGATCCGCAAACACCTTATCAATGCAGGGTTAGATGTGGTTCATTTTGAAGAAGTGGATACTCCGCAGAATCGTGGATATATTAATCTGAATATGACAGTACATTGCCGAAAAAACATAATGACTACCAAGGCACTTCATGACACTCCAACTCCGGCAGAACAGAATATTACTACAAAAAAGATAAATATTGTTTGGGAAGGATCACAATTTGTTTATCATTCATTAGCACTCATCAATAGAAAAATTTGTTCTGAATTACTCAAAACTCCTTCTGTAGAGTTAACTATTATTCCTTACGAAAATGATACATTTTCACCGGAAAATGACTCTCAATTACAGATATTGCAACAATATGATATTCGATATAAAAAAGAATCAGATTCTACTGTAAAGAAATTACCGTATTTATGGATTCGTCATACATGGCCCCCCAAAAAAGAAATTCCTCAAGGAGCAAAATGGATAATTATGCAACCATGGGAATTTACAACACACAGAAAGGATTTTGTCGAAATATTTCAACAAGTAGACGAAATATGGACACCTTCCCTTTGGTCACGTCAATCTTTTATTCACAGTGGAATTCCTGCCGACAAAGTACAAATTATCCCTAATGGCATTGATCCAAAACTTCATACCCCATTCGGTTCAAAAAAAGAATATAAAGCAAAAGAATTCAAATTTTTATTTGTTGGTGGAACAATATTTCGAAAAGGTATTGATATTTTATTACAGGCGTTTATCAAAACATTTTCCGCTGCGGATAATGTTTCATTAATAATCAAAGATATGGGCGGTGATTCATTTTATAAAGGTCAAACCGCAAAAGAGATTATAGAAGAAATTCAACAAAAAGCAAATAACCCTCATATTATCTATGTAGATTCTATGTACAGCGATGAAGAAATGGCTGAATTGTATCGGTCATGTGATGTGTTTATCTCACCTTATCGCGGAGAGGGATTTTGTTTACCGGCTTTGGAAGCAATGGCAAATGGTCTTCCAGTTATTGTCACAAAGGGTGGCGCAACCGACGACTTTGTTGATGACACTGTTGGTTTACTCATTGATTCCACTCCTCTTACAATTGGTAATAGTATTGCAAATCAAGAGTTAACGGACACGGCATATATGCTTGAACCATCGCTCGAAGATACTGCCGACTGTATGAAATTTGCATTTTCTCATCCTGAAGTAATGAGACATTTAGGTATAAGTGCAGCAATGCGTGCAAGAACGCAGTGGACTTGGCGCACAGCTACGCTAAAAGCATTATCGCGAATTGATTATTTATATCAAACAACTCTATCAAAGGAATACGAAGATCGAAACCCTGTATTTGAAGATGGAATCATAGCCTTTGGTCATGCAGAGTTGGCATTTCAGAGTAATCAAGTAGATGATGCTGTTGCATTGTATCAGGCATCATTTACCATAGGTGGTTTACCTTTAGATTATGCACTATTGGCATTGCATCGCTTAGCATTGTTATCACTACTTGACGATGATATTACTTTATGTGAAGAATTTTTACAAAAAGCAGGAACATTATTCCACAAACATCCCGACACAATATTTATTCAATCTCGAATTCATTCCTACAGAGAAGAATGGGTAGAAGCATTGGAAACGGTACAATATTTACTTGATAACTGGAGCTCATTACGCTTCCAAAGTTATCTGGGTATTGATTTAAGTGATATTCTCACGGAGACTGCACGCAGTTTATTCTCTTTAGGAGATGTCGAGGCAGCCCATACATTGTATTCTTCAGCTTTGGAGTTAAGACCCGAAAATGCGGATGCGTGTTTTGGTGCCGGTTTATGTTTACTTGATGCGGGTGCCTCTGATGAAGCAAAAATAATGTTTGATTGGGCAATCCGTTTATCACCGGCATATTCAACAATAGTTCAAGAAATGTTTCAATAATATTTAATTTCGATGCCATTTATACGATCAATCTCAGGAATCCGAGCCACAATTAACGATTCACTTGATAAAGAAACAATTCAACAATATATACGAGCTTTTGCCGAATATTTACCGTATGGTTCTGTAGTCGTCGGTTTAGACGGAAGACCATCCGGAGCATGGATTGCTGAAATTGTAACACATACATTAGCAGCCTGTGGTCGCGATGTACTTTACATTGGCATTGCACCCACTCCAACTGTCCAATTAATAACAGAACACACAGGTGATTGTGCAGGAGGAATTTCAATTAGTGCGTCACACAATCCAATAGAATGGAATGGTTTGAAATTTATTGGAAGTGATGGAGTTTTTTTAGATGCGCATCAGAATTTTGATTTTTGGAAATTCCTTGAATCCCCGAGTAAGTCTCAAGAACTTCATCTCGGGAAAATAACCACTGTCGAGAATGTTACTCAACATCATATTGAATCTATTACACAGAATCCACTTTTTATTCAGACGCGAAATATTACAAAAGAAAAGGCTCTCAAAGTCATTGTTGATGCAGTCAATGCTTCCGGTTCATTATTTATTCCTGCTTTATTACGTGAATTTGGTTGTGATGTTATTGAGTTATATTGTGATAACACCGGTAATTTTCCGCATATACCGGAGCCATTACCCGAAAACCTACAAGAGTTACAAAAAGCTGTTGTAGAATATAAGGCGGATTTAGGTATTGCTGTTGATCCTGATGCTGACCGATTGGTACTTATTGATGAAAATGGTAATGCTATTGGTGAAGAAAGAACTATCACTTTATGTGTGCTTGCCGCACTTTGTTTAACGCCGAATTTAGAAAATCAAGAAAATAGCGTGGTTGTCAATTTATCTACGACAATGGCTGTTGATGCTGTGTGTAAAAAATACAATGCGAATCTATTCCGCTCTCCGGTC
>JAFLBY010000230.1 GCA_017302855.1 Candidatus Kapaibacterium sp. | reverse complement strand
TGCGCGAAAGTATTACTCTGTTGCGCGAAAGTATTACTGTGTTGCGCGAAAGTATTACTCTGTTGCGCGAAAGTATCAATCCGTTGTGCGAAAGTATCAATCTGTTGCGCGAAAGTATCAATCCGTTGCGCGAAAGTATCAATCCGTTGCGCGAAAGTATCAATCCGTTGCGCGAAAGTACAAAAGTAGCCAATTTTATATTTTTATTAGTACGATGATATTCTATTTCTAAAATTTTCTTAGTTTTGTCTTGCCACAAAAAAAGAATATTCTGTCAGTTCTTTTATATTCATGAAAGGGTTTATGTATGAACCAAGTAGAAATGCCAATACGGCAATATGCGATGAGCAATGCTACGCTCATTCAATCCGCTGAAATGTTAAAAATATTCTTGGAGCGAGATGCTTCTGATTTGTCGTCACGCGGCATTGGTGCAGCGCAAATCACAGAATTAGAAACGCTGACCACAGAATTTGCGGAATTGAAGCCCGATTCATGGTGGCGAAGTAATACAAAATTAGTTGTTGAACAACGTGATGCTGCCCGCATTGATATTCAATATACTCTCGAAGAAATACGAGAGATTTGCCTTATAGTATTTAAATTGTCGCCGACCTATGATTCATTCCAATTTGATGGCATAAATAGAACAAACAATATGGAATTTGTGGTGCGCGTGCGTACTGTGATTGATCGCGCCACCGAACATACTGCCGAGCTAACGCCCAAAGGTGTGAATGCGGCAATGATTACTGCATTAACCGCTTCACTTACTTCATTCGACACTTTACGCGACCAAGCCGACATAGCGGATTCATTGCGCAATAGCAAAACTATTGAACGCATCAATAAGGGTAATGAATTGTGGAAATTGGTTGATGAATTTGCACGGCTTGCCAATATATACTATAAACGTCGCGATACTGCCAAAGCGAATGACTATTATGGAGTAATCAATCCGCCAAAAGGAAGCAATGCCCCTACTGCCCCAACAGACCTCACCTACAATACACCAAACATTTACTTCGAAGCTGATGACGATGCCACAAGCAATGAGCTTCACAGCAGTACGGACAATATAGACTATCAATTTGTGAAGTCGTTCACGGGAGAATCTGTGGAAGTGGAATACCCTACGCAGGGCGTGCTCTATTATCGTATCCGCTCACGTAATAGTAATAATCAACTGTCGCCATTTTCCGATGCGCTGATGCTGATTGCTGATTTAGCTGCGCCAAACAATGCACGCTATGAGAACGGATATTTAATAGCCGATGAGGTTATTGGTGCCAGCGAGATACAATGGCAATTCCAAGATCATAGCGGTGGTGATTCCTGGACAGAAATTGCTATTACTTCATCGTGGTCTTATGAATATACGCTGCCCAATGGTCATTGGAATGTGCGATGCAGAGCAAAAAACGGCGATTCTTACAGCACATGGAGTGTCTTTACTGTACAAGTTGCTTCGGGCGATTGATGCTGCAATAGCAACAAGACATCATAGTATGCATATACTATTTAGCTCCCTTATTTTCAATTGAGCAATCAATAAAAGTAAGGGAGAATTTGATCAATATCTTATCTTTTTTTGGAGCACACAAAATACCAGCCGGATGACATAGCATGAGGTAATTTATCAATAACAGTAGAATTCCATCGAAGAAATGCAGCATTATTCTTAAACAATATATGGCTCACAGCACCTGAGAAAAGAGTTGTATGATGCACACGCCTTATCGAAAAATGTTTTGCAAGCGCATTGTACATTCTGTTGAAAGTAAAGAAATTGACATGACCGCAATCCATATTTTCTGTTGAGTTAGCATACGATGAAGTGCGCCCTTTGATTTTATCGCGCAACCATCTGGGGAAAGTTAATAAGCCGGAACGAACAAAAATAAAGCGTTCAATTTCATACGGTCCCCAGCCATTGGGTATAGTGACAAAGACAGTGCCATCATCTTTGACCAATGCAGCAAGATCGTCAATAAGCGCATTGTATTCGTGAACATGCTCAAGCACTTCGGAACAGATGACAAAATCATATTTGGTGTCAGCAAAATCAGATGCTTTCCCCACGGCAAACTTTGCTGGGATGTTTCTGGCTAATTCATTTGCTTTGTCAATTGATATTGGGTCGAAATCAATACCGAATACATTGTAACCATGTTCTGCTAAAGGAATCGCTACCATTGCACCATTACCACACCCAACATCTATGATACGGAACTCTTTTTTACCGACGGCACACTCTTCTACTGTACGCAATATGGTATCAAATCTTTTTTTGTAGCCCCAAACATTCTCATGAGTCATGTAATGTTTGAAATCATTCGCTGTATTCGTTTCTGCCATAACAAAGTATAGATAGAGGTTTTGTAAAGGTTATATATGCTGTCAAATGTTGTATATTTGTTTAACACTTGCAAAATTACAGTATCACATAAGAATAATTGATGAAGGAGCCGATTTATGAAACATCTCTCTCTGACAATCTGTACGCTATTGTGCATTATGTTCTCCCCCTTATCCGCACAACAACCACTGTCATGGAAAAAATTGGGAGATCTACACACAGCACGTACACGCTTTGCCTTACATGCCATTTCCGAGAACAAAGCAATAGTCATCGGCGGCACACAATCAAATGGCATTGCAACTTCATTATGTGAGTTGATAGATATTGTAACAGGTCAAGTGCAGCCCGCAGCATCAATGTCACAAGCACGTTCCGAGTTTCCATCATTAGTAGGTAATGATTCATGCATCTATGTATTCGGCGGCTTCACAGGTGATAGTGTCACAGGTCAAGTAGAATGTTTCAACCCTCGTACCAATGTATGGTCTGTTGTAGGTAATATGGTCGCAGCCCGAAGGCAACATATTGCTGCTTGGATTGACCAAGACAATGTTATCATTATTGGTGGGCGCAATAGTATGACCGAAACCCTGAACACAACCGAGATTATGAATATACGAACAGGACAATCGCGTAGAGTAAGAGATTATCCGACGCTGATAAATAATGGTATCGCTCAATTAAATTCTAATGGAGCGTTGATAGTTTTTGGTGGGCGCATGGGTGGAGATGATAGTGAGCAAACAACAGATATAATGCAGTATAACAACATTAATGATGAGTGGAATAAAATAGGTTCTATACCCGTTGCAACAGAATTACCCGCTTGTATAAAATTATGGAATGAACAATTACTCTATACCGGCGGCAATAATGAAGCTACAGGAAATACTTGGCTTAATGATATTGTCATTGAAAAAAATAAATCGTTTAGCATTGTTGGCAAAATGCAAGAACCAAGACATGAACATTGGACAGTTCAATTAGATGAAAATCGCATTATAATAGGAACTGGAAGAAAGTCAAATAATACCGGAGTTAGCGCAAGCACAGACATTTTCACCTTAAATAACTCAAAAGTCGCAATCGGACCTTCATTGCGCACTGCACGTTATGGAGCAGTTGCCCTTAGTATGCCAACTCGTCAAAATGGTCTTGTTAAAAAACCCCGAGTAATTGTTGTTTCGGGGATCAGTAATGAGTTTACAACATCCATTGAAATATTAGATGACAGACAAGCCATTGAAGGCATCATCAATATATATACACCTGTCACTGGGATTGGAACAGATTGCAATGCTACAATTACGGTAGCAGACAATAAGGGGTTTAGCGTTGGCGATAAGGTATTGATAATCCAGATGCAGGGTGCAGAGATCGTACCCGACAATACAGAGCAATACGGTAAAGTAATTGATTATCGGAGTACAGGCAATCATGAATTTAGTCGCATTGTTTCAATAACTAATCGGATTATTGGCTTGGAGAGTCAGCTTTTGCATAGTTACGATATCACAAAGAAAGTCCAAATGATACGAGTACCGGAGTATCAGTCCATTCTAGTAAGCAATACACTCACCGCTAAAGAGTGGGACGGCTCAACAGGAGGCGTGCTGATTTTTGTTGTGAAAGATACATTAGAACTTTATGCAGGACTCAATGTCACAGGTAAAGGGTTTAGGGGTGGTAGGGCTCTAAGCACTACACAGTTTCCTAAGAGCTATATTGATGATTATATCGTTGATGTGCAATCTCCTGGCTATGCAGCAGCCAAAGGTGAAGGAATTGCGGGCTACGGCATTGCCCGCATGACTAATGGCAGAGGAAGTGCAGCCAATGGCGGAGGTGGCGGTGGTAATCATAATGCAGGCGGTGGTGGAGGTGCAAATTATGGTGCAGGTGGAACAGGTGGCTATGGCTGGTTTTCTCTCGCCTACTCGGGTAATAATGAGGATGCACAAGGTTTGGGTGGCAAACCGATTGATTATATATCGTTTACGTCCGGCTATACACCGCTGATGATGGGCGGAGGCGGAGGAGCAGGTCACACCAATCAAACAACCGTCGGACATGGCGGTGCAGGCGGAGGCATTATCATAGTCAAAGCCGAAACCATTGTACCAAATAGTAATTCCTTTA
>JAFLBY010000023.1:6699-27728 GCA_017302855.1 Candidatus Kapaibacterium sp. | reverse complement strand
ATGTATCATTTTTTCCATGCGAATATACATAATGGGCAATACAATAAGAGTCAATAATGTTGATGTGATTAATCCACCAATAACTACTGTTGCCAAGGGTCTTTGCACTTCAGCACCCGCACCATTACTTAATGCCATCGGCAAAAATCCCAAAGAAGCAACGGCTGCCGTCATTAAAACAGGACGTAAGCGCAATCGTGTTCCGCGCATCACAATAAATGGTAAATTACGCAAACCTGTTTGTTGCAATCGAGCAAACTCTGCCATTAAGACAATACCATTTAAAACGGCAACACCAAATAATGCAATAAATCCGACACCCGCAGAAATACTAAATGGCATACCGCGTGACCACAGGGCAATAATTCCACCAATGGCGGATAATGGAATTGCGGTAAAAATAAGAAATCCATAGCGTAATGAGCGAAATGCAAAATACAGCATCACTAAAATTAATATAAGAGCAGCAGGGACAGCAATGAGTAAGCGTTGTTTTGCTTTTTCTAAATTCTCAAATTGACCGCCATAGGTAATTTTATATCCCACAGGCAAGGTCATTGATTTATTTACTTTGCTCCGTAATTCTTCCACAAGGGATTGTACATCTCTTTCACGCACATTAAATCCAATAATAATACGCCTTTTTGCATCTTCTCTTTGTATTTGATTTACGCCGTCTTTAATACTCACATACGCAATATGCGATAAAGGAATTTGCACGCCCGAAGCCGTCATTATCGGTATATTGCCTATATCGGTAATATCGGTGCGCTTGGATGAATCAATACGCACCATTAAATCAAAGCGTCGCTCCCCTTCATAGACCATACCCGTACTTTCACCTGCCAAGCCTGCACGGACAATTTTATTTGCTTCTCGAATATTGATGCCATAACGTGCCATTGCTTCACGATTATAGGTAATCACTATTTGCGGCAATCCTGTTACTTTTTCTACATAAATATCTTTTGCACCCTGTACAGTTTGAATAATTACGCCTAATTTTTCAGCATAGTTCGCAAGAGTATCCAAATCTTCACCAAATATTTTACAGACAACATCTTGGCGTGCTCCGGTCATTAATTCATTAAATCGCATTTGCACAGGAAATTGAAATCCATACGACAAACCGGGAATTTCACTGAGTGTATTACCCATTTTATTGGCAAGTTCATCGAAATTTGTGGCACTTTTCCAATATTTTTTATCTTTTAAGATAACCATCATATCACTTGCTTCAATAGGCATCGGATCGGTAGGAATTTCGCCGGAGCCGATTTTTGTGACAACTTTTTCTACTTCTGGAAAACGTTGTTTCAGTAAACCCGCTGCTTTTTGTGTTGCCTCGATGGTAGCCGTTAAAGAACTGCCCGTCATTAATCGCGTATCAACGGCAAAATCCCCTTCTTCTAATTCCGGAATAAATTCACCACCCATTGAAAGTAAAATAATAACACTGACAATAAATGCACCCAATGAAGCAAAGGAAATAATCAAAGGATAGCGCATGGCTTTTCGTAATGTCGGAACATATAATTTGTCGAATAATGTCATCATACGATCTGCTATTGTGATGGAATGTCGTATGCGGCGACTAAGTAATAATGATGACATCATAGGCACATACGTCAGCGATAAAATAAATGCTCCGATAATGGCAAAAGACACAGTCTGCGCCATTGGTGTAAACATTTTTCCTTCTATACCTTCGAGTGTCAATATTGGTAAATACACAATCAGGATAATTATTTGTCCAAATACGGCTGAACTCATCATGCGGCGAGCAGAACCACGTACTTCATCATTCATTTGTCCTTGCGTTAAAAGCGTTCCATCGGAAAAATGTTTATTATGTATCAAACGATGAAGTACAGCTTCGACAATAATCACCGCACCGTCAATAATTAATCCGAAATCTAATGCACCGAGTGACATTAAATTACCCGAAACACCAAAAGCATTCATAAAAATGACTGCAATGAACATGGATAATGGTATAACCGAAGCAACAACGAGTCCGGCGCGTATATTGCCGAGAAATAATACCAGAACGAAAATAACGATTAATGCACCTTCCATCAGATTTGTTTCCACAGTTGAAATAGCATTATTCACCATTTTTGTACGGTCTAAAAACGGCTCAACAATTACTCCTTCGGGCAACATTGTTTGTATTTCTTCAATGCGTTTTTTGACGGATTGTATAACACGTGAGGAATTTTCACCTTTTAACATCATCACAACTGCGCCCGCTATCTCACCTTCATCATTATAACACATCGCTCCGTAGCGCACCGCATTTCCTATGCGTACATCGGCTACAGTACCTATGAGAATGGGCATTGCTCCCGGCAGATGTTTTATGACAATATTGGCAATATCGGCGGTATCGCGTATCAACCCTTCACTACGAATAAATAATGCCGTGGAATTTTTTTCAATATATGCTCCTCCCGTATTATGATTATTTTCTTCCAATGCGGTAAAAACATCATTAATTGTCAAGCCCATACTTTGCAATATCAGCGGATTAACCGCTACTTCATATTGTTTCAACAGACCGCCGAAACTACTCACATCGGCAACACCGGGCGTACCAAGTAATTGACGGCGCACCACCCAATCTTGAATTGTGCGCAATTCCATCGGCGAATATTGTTGTTCATAACCGGGTTTTGCTTTTACCACATATTGATATACTTCGCCTAAACCTGTTGTCACAGGACCAAGCTCAGGATTACCCGCATCGGCAGGAATTTGCGAACGTACGGCTTGCATTCGTTCACTGACTTGTTGGCGTGCCCAATATACGTCCGTTTCATCGCTAAAAACAATAGTGACCACAGAAAGTCCAAAGCGGGAAAATGAACGTATTTCTGTCATGCCGGGAATATTCGCATTGGCTTGCTCTATCGGAAATGTTACCAATCGCTCAATTTCCGGTGCTGCAAGCGATGGAGAAATTGTTATTATTTGTACCTGATTATTTGTGATGTCCGGTACGGCATCTATCGGTAAATTCATGACGCTCACGCTGCCCCAAATAATAAGAGCAATAGTCAGAATACCGATAATAATTTTATTGTTAATAGAAAAATCTATAATTGCGGATAACATACTACTTTCCTGTTGAATGAAAAAAACACAGAATACTATCAAGATATATGGCACATCATATTGCGGACATCACAGCATATATGCCATGACCCCCAATTATGGTGTCAGCTTGAAAAAAATAGGGATATAACTAAGAAAAGAAATCAGGAAAGGGTACGAGGGGGCTGCCAAATATCATGAAGAAAATTAGTCGGCAATGCCTCTTCATTAACTATTATTCGCACAAGACGCATTTCATGAATTGGGCTTTGTAATGGTAAGGGTTCATCACGTAGTTGAATTGCTACTATGGATTGTCCATGACATTCATGTGTTTTAAACGGTAATTGCATATCACGGTCGGCATCCTCATCATCAGCTATCGCTTTGGAATAATGAAGCATAAAAAATTCTACTATCCCCATATCTGTCTCTTTACCTTGATGCTCAATATAATGAACAATCAAAACAGGTATCTTCAACAATTGGTAGAGTTCCGTTGCCGAAAAGACAATACTCAATAACGATATGATGATAATAATTTTTTTCATGCACAACAAAAGTACACATTTCTCTTATGATAGAGTATGATAAATGTCATTATTTACCCAAACGCTCTATCAGACTTATTTCATATATCTGTACTCAAAAATTTAGCTCACATTATACTCTTACGATAAAGTCAATCACTGTCAGACAAAAAAAATCCTCATATCTGTCATGACTTGAGGACTTTATTTCTCTAAAATTCACTACTCTCTCATATATATTCCAAACGTGCAGTAAAATGCCGTAAAAATGGTGCTTCATATTGCAATGTCATACCGCGAAGATGATGCCTTTGTTCATAGACTTCACAAATAACCTCAATGCAATAATCAATATGACTTTGTGTATAAACACGTCGCGGAATAGCCAAACGCACTAATTCCATCGGCGGTGCTTGATGAACTCCGTGGGCATCTGTTTTTCCGAACATCAAAGAACCTATTTCGCAACTGCGAATACCGCCATGACGATAAATAGCACACACCACCGATTGCCCGGGAAATTGATGGACAGGAATATGCGGCGCAAAGCGTTTAGCATCAATATAAATGGCATGTCCTCCTGTGGGTAACATCAAAGGAACTCCCGCAGCAGTTAATTTTTCACCAAAATATTCTGTTGAACGAATACGATAATGAAGATAATTTTCATCAAGCACTTCATCAAGTCCCAAAGCCATTGCTTCCAAATCACGCCGCGCCAAGCCGCCATAGGTGGTAAATCCCTCCGTAATAATAAGAACATTGCGTGCTTTCATTGCCCATTCTTCATCATTCATCGCCAAAAAACCTCCCGTATTGACCATGCCGTCTTTTTTTGCACTCATGGTGCAACCGTCAGCATAAGAAAACATTTCGCGCGCAATATCACGTGCTGTCCTATGGGCATACTCGGGTTCACGCAATTTGATGAAATAGGCATTTTCCGCAAAACGACAAGCATCCAAAAATAATGGAATATTATAGGTATCGCACACACGACGCACAGCACGAATATTTGCCATAGAAACGGGTTGCCCGCCACCGCTATTATTCGTAACGGTAATCATGATGAGCGGAATATTTTCACGTCCCACTTCTTCAATAAAATCTATCAAGGTGGGAATATCCATATCGCCCTTAAAATCAGCAATTGTTTCCGGCGATTTACCAATATCCGTGAGAAAATCCACCGCCTTTGCACCGGAAAATTCAATATTGGCGCGTGTTGTATCAAAATGGGTATTATTGGGAATATATTTTCCCTCACCGCCGATGATGGAGAATAATATTTTTTCGGCTGCTCGCCCTTGATGCGTTGGGATGATATGAGAAAATCCCGTCAAATCACGTACAATATCCTCAAAAGCAAAATAACTGCGCGAACCCGCATACGCTTCATCGCCATCCATGACCGCCGCCCATTGCTTACTGCTCATCGCTGTTGTGCCACTATCGGTGAGCAAATCAATCAACACATCATCAGAACGCAAATAAAATGGATTATTATGGGCAATACGCAGCAAGTCCGTACGCTCGCTTTCGGTCGTAAATCGCAATGGTTCGACACTCTTAATTTTGAATGGCTCAATGATTGTTTTCATGAAAATGGAAGCAAAAAGTGAAAAAAATGTATGCAAAACTACGAAATAAAGATAAAAGAGTCTTAAAACTAAAATTTTTCTTGCATATTTGAAAAGTTTTTCTTAATTTCGGACAAAGTAATCTGAATTAAAACAATGTTATCTCAATCTTGCATATACGGCATACAGACTTGTATCTACTTATCCCTGCCCCAGCAGTTGGGTAAGAAAGTGCGAGTATCTTCTATAGCCGAATCTCTAGGTATATCGCCCACATTTCTGTCAAAGATAGTGTTTACGCTTGTTCAAGGTGGTGTGTTATGTTCTACCAGAGGGGCAAATGGAGGCGTGTGGTTAGCTAAGGAACTATCAGAAATTCAAACACTTGACATCATCAAGGTAATTGATGGACCAAAACTATTTAAGGATTGTTTACTCGGGTTTTCCGGCTGTAATGATAAAAAGCCATGCCCCTTCCACCAACAATGGGGACAGGAGCGTATCCGCTTAATGGCAATGTTTCAAGAATCAACACTTGACAAAATTGCTCAGAAAGTGAATGATTTAGATTTACGTATTCAAATGTGACTATCTATAATTTAAGATAAAATAGTCTTTTATCTACAAGGAGCAAGTTTATGACTGAAATTACTGAAATACGTGTTGCAGATGTTGCAGCATATTCCGAGAACAATCGGCTTGTTCTGGAAAAGTACAATATTGATTATTGCTGTCATGGCAATGTCACACTCGCTGAGTCATGTAAAACGAAGAATATTTCGGTCAATGAACTTATGGGCGAACTCAATGCTGAACAACAACAGCATTTTTTCAGTGCATTGCATTACAACGTATGGTCGCCCGAATTTTTAGTGGATTTTATTGTAGAAAACCATCATCATTTTTTAAAGGAGAATCTTGTTCCATTAGGCAAACTGTTAGAGCATGTTACCGATCATCATGGCAATAAATTTCCTATACTGCATGAAGTACGTACAGTCTATCAGCGTTTTGCAAGCACACTCATTGCCCATTTATTCAGAGAAGAGGAAGAATTATTCCCCTTTATCAAAAAGATGTATCGTTTAGCCGCAGAGAAGCGTACAATGGCTCCGCCCTATTTTGGCAGTATCGAACAGCTTGAATTTTCGCTCTCGAAAGAACATGCCGACACCGGCAATGAACTTGCATTATTGCGTGAACTTACCAATAATTTTACGCCCCCGGCAGGTGCTTGTAATTCATTTAAAAGAGTTTATGCTATTTTAGAAGAAATTTACCATGACACAAAAAAGCATATTCATTTGGAAAATAATCTCTTATTTCCTAAAGCACTAGAAATAGAAAAAAGAACAATCGTTAAAACATCAACTTAATAAAAAGGTACAACCATGAAAAAAATCGGAATACTCACTCTCACTATCATGATGGTGTCATTTATTGGCTGTAATTCATCCGATAACAAAGCGGAAAATAATGCTCAAACAGGAACAACCGAGGAGACCGCAGTAACAAAAACAAAACCGTCTTATGGTAAAATTCAACATGTGGATATCAAACCGGAAATAGACAAAGCAATGGCTGAACAAGGATTGCGAATATTTGACGTAACATGCACAAGCTGCCATAAATATGATGAGCGTTATGTGGGTCCGCCGCTACGGAAAGTGACTCAGACACGCACACCGGAATATGTTATGAATATGATTTTAGATACCGAGACAATGATTGATAATGATGATACCGTCAAATGTTTATTGCAAGAATACATGCTAAAAATGCCGAATATGCAAGTGGATGAAAAAGACGCAAGATCGGTGCTGGAACATTTGCGAGAAATCGCTCAACAATAATTTATTAACTATTTTTTGGAGTTTGTATGCGTCGTTTAACGACAATTTTTGTGAGTGGTGTTGTTCTTACAGCACTCGTATTTTTCATGATTGGTTGTCCATCAACAGACAAAACAGCCGTCACAGGTTCCGGTCAAGGCAATGAGGCATTTGTGCCGCCGGGAAAACATGATGATTTTTACGCTTTTATGTCAGGTGGTTTCAGTGGGCAAATTGGTGTGTATGGTTTGCCGAGCGGCAGATTATTACGCGTTATTCCCGTTTTTTCTCAAGATGCCGAAAAAGGATATGGCTACTCTGAGGAAACAAAACCATTACTCAATACATCGCATGGCTTTATTCAATGGGATGATTTGCATCATTTGCAACTGTCAGTCACAAATGGAGAACAAGACGGACGTTGGCTTTTTGCAAATGCCAATAATACACCACGCATTGCGCGGATTGATTTACGTACATTCAGAACCGCCGAAGTAATTGAGATTCCTAATACAGGCGGAAATCACGCATCTCCGTTTATTACAGAAAATACTGAATATATTGTGTCGGCTACACGTTTCAGCGTCCCTAATGAATATTCCGGTAATACCGATGTACCAATAGAAACATATAAAGAAAATTTCAAAGGGGCTTTAACATTTGTCAAATGTGATAATAAAAATTCAGGCGAAATGTCATTAGGTTTTCAAATTTTAATGCCCGGATTTAACTATGATCTTAGCCGTGCCGGCAAAGATAAGTCGCATGGATGGTTTTTCTTCAGTTGTTATAATTCCGAACAAGCCAATACAATGCTTGAAATCAATGCAAGTCAAAAAGACAAAGATTTTATTGCAGCCGTAAACTGGAAAAAAGCTGAGGAATATATTGCACAAGGTAAAGGTAAAATGATGAAAGCATCATATATCCATAATACATATGACGAATCAACTCACACAGCAAAAAGTGAAACACTTACCGATGTTATGACCATTGATCCGGCGGAGTGCCCCGGAATTGTATATTATATTCCAACGCCCAAATCACCCCACGGATGTGATGTAGATCCAACTGGTGAATATATTGTTGGCGGCGGAAAATTGGCAGCAATAATTCCTGTATATTCATTTACGAAAATGCTTGATGCAATTAATGCCAAAAAGTTTGACGGCGATTTTAATGGAATTCCTGTGTTGAATTATCAAGCAGTTTTGCACGGTGAAGTGAAAAAACCGGGCTTAGGACCTTTGCACACAGAGTTTGATGGTAAAGGCAATGCTTATACATCATTCTTTGTGTCATCGGAAATTGTAAAATGGGATATCAAAGAATGCAAAGTATTGGATCGCGCGCCAACATATTATTCGGTAGGTCACTTATTAGTACCGGGTGGAGATACTCGTAAGCCTCACGGTAAATACGTTATTGGTATGAATAAAATTACAAAAGACCGCTATTTGCCGACAGGACCTGAATTAACACAATCGGCGCAATTATATGATATTTCGGGCGATAAAATGAGAATGATTCTTGATTTTCCAACTATTGGCGAACCACACTATGCACAAGCTTGTCCTGCAGATTTGTTGAAGAAAAATTCATTGAAATCGTATAAATTAACCGAAAATAAACACCCCTACGCAACACTTGGCGAAAAAGAAGCAAAAGTCGAACGAAAAGGTAATGATGTACATATCTATATGTCGTCTATTCGTTCACACTTTTTACCGGATAATGTTGAGGGTGTAAAATTAGGCGATGTCGTCTATTTCCATGTGACAAATCTTGAGCAGGATTGGGATGTGCCCCACGGTTTTGCCGTAAAAGGCGGAGCAGACTGTTCTGAATTATTACTTATGCCGGGTGAAACACAAACAATGAAATGGATACCGAAAGCAACGGGAGTCTATCCATTCTACTGTACTGATTTCTGCTCTGCATTGCATCAAGAAATGCAAGGATATATACGAGTATCACCTGCAAATTCATCCGTAGAATTAAAAGCAAATACTCTTGCTAAAAAATAATAAAAGACATCTATAAGGCAATATCCCTCTCTTCTCAAACACGTTACTTCGCACCTTCCGTGACATAATGAAGAGAGGGTGATTTGTCAAAAACTATTGTATAATATCAGGAATAGAACAGTGAAAATCTCATCAAAACTTATAATGATAATCGGATCACTACTCTTAATTGGTGTGTACTTTTTCCCAATATGGAGTATTTCACTTGATGCACCGCAATATCCCGAAGGTATTGGGTTAAAAATTCATGTGAATACGATTGTAGGTAATGAAGAAAACGACCTCAATAATATCAATAATCTTAATCATTATATAGGGATGAAGAGGATTGAACCCGAAAGTATAAAAGAATTACAGTATATGCCCTATATAATCGGATTTATGGCTTTGTCCGGTGTTATTATAGGGATTGTCGCTTCGAGAAAACTTGTTCTTTCATGGGCTATTCTCTTTATTATTATTGGCGCAATAGGTTTAACTGATTTTTATATGTGGGAATATGATTATGGTCATAACCTTGATCCTCATGCGGCTATTAAAATTGATGGTATGTCATATCAACCCCCTTTGATAGGTACTAAGCAATTATTAAACTTTACCGCACATTCATTCCCTGATATTGGCGGTTATCTTGTCGGTATATCAATATTGTTGGCACTCTGTGCATGGTTTATCAGTAAATCTAAACCTACATTAATGCCTATGATGATTGTGACTTTATTGAGTACAACCGCACTTTCTTCTTGTTCTCTACAACCGGATACCATTGACTATGGTAAAGAAGAATGTGCGAACTGCAAAATGACTATAGCCGATAATCGTTTTGCTGCTCAATATAAAACGACAAAAGGTAAATATTTCAAATTCGATGCCATAGAATGTATGGCGGGATATTATATAGAAAATAACATAAAAAAAGAAGATATTGCCGGACACTGGGTAAATATTTACAATAAACCGGGTGAATTTTTTCCTGCGGACAAATCTATCTTCTTACAATCAGATAAAATTCCAAGTCCGATGGGTATGTATATATCCGCTTTTGCATCAAAATCGGAAGCCGATGAATTCCTTAACAAAAATGGTGGAAAAATCCTCTATTGGGATGGTGTAAAACTTCTTATAGCAAAAGAATGGAACTGATCATGCGATTATGTACAGTTGTTATTATTGCTCTTATTTCGGTATATCCTTTAGTATCAAAGACTATGTCCGTATATCCAAAATTGGGTAAACCATTGACTGATGCAATTAATAATGCACAAGCGGGAGATACAATTTTGCTCCATGCAGGCACATATATTGAAGGTTTGATTACAATTACCAAACCGATTACTATTTTGGGTCAACAAAGGCCTGTACTTGATGGAGATAATAAAAGTGAAATTCTCTTAATCAGGTCTGACTCCGTAAAAATATCGGGACTGATATTACGCAATACCGGCATAAGCTACCTCTATGAAAGAGCTGGGATTCGACTTGAGTTCTCACATTATTGCGTTATAGAACATAATATTTTTGAAAACACATGTTATGCTATTTATAGCGGCAAATCATCGCACAACATTATATCACATAATAGTATTCGTGGCAACTCAACATTGGACGAAGCATCAGCGGGCAATGGCATACATTGTTGGTATTGCAATAATTACCGCATAGAATATAATACCATAGAAAAACAAAGAGACGGTATATACCTTGAATTTACGACAGAAAGTCAAATGACAAGCAATAGAAGCGAGAAAAATTTGCGTTATGGCTTACATTTTATGTTTTCTCATCATGATAAATATGAAAAAAATATATTTAAAAATAATGGTGCTGGTGTTGCTGTAATGTACACTCACCATGTTGAAATGTATCAAAATATTTTTGAAGATAATCAAGGAAGCGCAGCTTATGGATTGTTATTGAAAGACATTACTGACGGCACAATTAAGGACAATACATTTTCACATAACACTGCCGGTATTTATGCAGAGGGCGGCGGTAGAATTATTGTCGAATACAATGACTTTATCGAAAATGGTTGGGCAATACGTTTGATGGCTGATTGCACCGACAATACATTCTCTAAAAATAACTTTTTGGGAAATACATTTGATATTGCTACCAATAGTTTTTCTAATTATAGTGTATTTACGGGAAATTATTGGGACAAATATACAGGTTATGACATCAACAAAGATTCTGTGGGTGATATTCCCTATCATCCCGTGCGATTATTTTGTTATTTAGTCGAACAAAATCCTCCAGCAATGCTTTTACTACGTAGTTTTCTCATATCATTGTTGGAAGTGGCGGAAAGTATTTTTCCTTCGGTCACACCGGACACACTCATTGATAGTTCACCATCTATGCTATATATCGCATAAAATATGATTCAATTTGAAAATATCACCAAATCGTATGGTACAAAAACTGTGCTGAACAATGTAAGCGTTGAATTTTCTCAAACAAAAACAACAGCACTCTTAGGTCCGAATGGCTCCGGAAAATCAACAATGATTAAATCTATTTTAGGACTTGTCAAACCTGAAAGCGGCACAATAACCATCAATGGGACAACAATTTCCAATTCTGATGAATATCGTCAACTCATAGGATTTATGGCACAAGTTGCTCGTTACCCGGATAATCTGACTATTGATGAATTATTTTCAATGATAGAAGATGTACGGCTCAATATCAGCTCACAAAAAGAAGATTTGATTACATTGTTCGAGTTGCAGCAACATCGCAAAAAGCCGATGAAAATACTGTCCGGCGGAACAAGACAAAAAGTAGGTGCAGTAGCGGCTTTAATGTTTGATTCTCCGATTTTAATTCTTGATGAACCATCAGTGGGACTTGATCCGCGAATGACATTACGATTAAAAGAATATTTACTGCAAGAAAAACATAAAAGTAAAACTATCATTCTTACAACACATATTTTACATGAAGTGGAAGAACTGGCTGATGAACTTATTTTTTTGCTCGAAGGCAGTATAATTTTCAAGGGCAGCCCTGAATATTTATTACAAATGACAGCTCAAAGGACATTCGAAAGAGCAATCGCCTATATGCTTAGTAATTCCCCACAACAATAACTTACTTTTCCTATGTTACTGAAGCTGTTAAAATATAATATTAAAAATATTGCTCGAAGTAAATGGCTCTTTGGCTATACCTTGCTGTTTTTCGTACTAACGGAAAGTCTGTTTCGGATTAGCGGAACTACGTCAAAAGTGCATATCAGTGTCATGAATATTATGCTGATTACTATTCCATTGGTAAGTATTATGTTTAGCGCGATGCATTCCTATTCGTCACGCGAATTTACCGAGTTATTATTAAGTCAGCCCATTAGACGTTCTTCAATTTTCCACTCATCTTTTTTTTCCATTATTCTTTGTTTAGCCGGGGCATTTGTTCTTGGCGCAGGAGTGCCATTGCTCTTTCACAGCGTTGGCGATACAACAGCTCTTATACATTCGTTAGTATTGCTGTTGAATGGCATTTTAATTACGATTATATTTACCGGTTTTGCAATGGTGATTACAACGGCGATTGAAGATAAAGCTCGAGGATTTGGCTATATTTTAATGATATGGTTCGCTACTGCATTATTGTATGATGCCTTACTTTTACTTTTATTATTTGTCTTTCGCGATTATCCTACCGATTATCCCGCACTTGTTGCAAGTTTTTTGAACCCTTTAGATTTAGCAAGAATTACTCTGACTTTATTGCTTGATCAGTCGGCTTTGATGGGATATACAGGAGCTTTATACAGGGCATTGTATGGCTCTGCAACAGGTATTGCGATGTCTATCATCGGCTTGGTGATCTGGTGTTGTATTCCGTTTATCATGGCACGTAAGATTTTTCTCAAAAAAGATTTTTAGTAATATAGATTCATTCACTGTGTGTATTAAAATTTTTTGCAAGAATAAGTGTATTCGTTTTATCCACGCGGTCAATGATCCGCACAGAAAGCCCATTGTTTTTGAAAGAGTCATAGAGAGAGTCAAGTGTGGATTTTTCGATGGAATCGCGCATTGTATTAAAAATGATAGTACCGCCTATGGTAAGAGACTGAGCAATGCGCCTCAGAAAATCAGCAGACAGGCATTCTTCCGGTATAGTTTCTTGCACAAAGACATCCACAATTATCAGATTATACAATTGCTTTGAATTTTGCATAAAGACAATAGCATCATCGTGGATAATTGTCAGCGGGGCATAACGGTCAATACCAAATTCTTGTTGTGCAATATCAATCATCAGACGGTCAATT
Organism: Candidatus Kapaibacterium sp.; assembly: GCA_017302855.1. GTDB lineage: Bacteria > Bacteroidota > Ignavibacteria > Kapaibacteriales > UBA961 > UBA2353. The sequence continues at coordinate 14,378 of JAFLBY010000023.1, read as the reverse complement.
TCAACAGCAGTGATATGTGCTTTGGAATGAAAGACTTCACGAATGGTTTGTATTACCGATCCTCCACCCAATCCCAGAATAAGAATATTTTTGACCGAATCAATAGATTCTATCTCTTCTAATCCTTTTTGTAATATTTTCTGCAAAGACCCATACGAATAATTACAACTGTGGGTATCAAGTGTTTTTGTACCATCGGTAATATTAATTTCCACTAAGCCATTAATTGCAGAGTGATAATTTTTCACACGCATCGGCATAATATAACTCAGAGAGTTCTTTATTTTTCCTGATAGTTTTTTTTTCATTGTATATCCCAAATAGAGTCCTTGTGAGGATAGACCTATTGATTAAGTGAAGTTCAATGATGTTTCATATTGTATTAACAAAAGATGGGAACCATTCTCCTTCAATTGTGACGGTGACTGATTGCCGTTTTGCCCAAAAGCAAAGTGCGGAAATGCTATGATACAATACAGTATCAATAGTATCATCGCTTTCTGTGTATGCTCTCTTTTCATGGTTGTGTGTTGGTTTCTTGTGAAATTTGTGTCATTGTTGGCATTGTTTCCAACTTAGATACTATGCTGATAACTCTATAATAGTAAAATAAAAACTTTATTTCAAAACTTGTAGAATCGATTCACATTATTATAAAAGAAATTTTATATGGAATAAGAATAGACATAATCAACAATTACGTTATTGGAATCAAAAATAAAAAGTATTGAAGAACCTCCATCTATAGTCTCAGCAACAAAATACTTCAAGTAATTAGAAATTTTTGGCACCTTTGATGATTTTTCAGTACTATATGTATGCCTATGTAATTCTTGCAAATCTTTGTAAGTATAGTTGTGATTCGTAAGGTTACCCCAAATTGGAACCGCGTTATAACAATTATAACCATTTTGCGAAAAATCATTACCTAATATTTCAATTACCTCATCTTTACTCATACCTCTATAAATATAATTACTGACAAGGTCGCATAACATAGCTCGTCTCAGATCCCCGATTTTTAAATTATTTTCATCTGTAAATTCACCTTGATCCTCCATTTTACCCCATTTCTCCTTACTAAATTTATACCCTAAATCGAATCTTATTCTGTCGGATGTACAAATATAGTATCCTTTATACAACCAAAACCCATAGAGTGCACAGATAACAATAATTGCTACTTTGTGTTTCAGTACAAACTGTAATATCTTTTTTTCGTCAAGAATGTGATATTTGTTTTTCATATTTATTTATCTTTATAAAGTTGGTAAACAAAAGACAGGAATCATTCTTCTTCAATTGTGGCGGTGACTGATTGCCGTTTTGCCCAATGGCAAAGTGCGGAAATGCTATGATACAAAACAGTATCAATAGTATCATCGCTTTCTGTGTATGCTCTCTTTTCATAGTTGTGTGTTGGTTTTATGTATAGAAACTGAATTAAATACTTATATTTGTTATCTTGTTTTCTCGATTCAAAGTTTTATCCTGATGTTTTAATTGAGTAATAACCAAAAACCACGATAGAATATATGACATAATATACTTAAATATCATGTCAATGGGCCCTGAGAAAAAAAACAAAACCACTTTATGAATAGGTTCATGAACAAATAAACTAAGAAGAACAAGATAGTATAAAGTATAGAATGCAACAAGTAATATTACTTTGTATTTAGGAGTCTTTGTGAAAAAAGAACTTAGCCGCCCTAAAAAATAGTATGCAGGAATACCTATCATGAAACAAGGAGGAACTACTAAAATCATGTAAACCCTTTCTGCAAATGAAAATTCATTGTCAAAGAGTATAAAAACGCATAAAATTACTATGTAAAAGAAGTGAAAAAGTAAATTTCCTTTGATTGATAACATTATTTTATCCATGCTATAACTTTTATATATGAGTATTTATAATAACTGATTTTTGAACAAGTTCTACATAACAAGATTACTTACTATCACGATAATAAAATTTGGGATTAGGATTACGGGGATCCGCCCGTGAGAAAACTTTTGGATTTACATCAATAACAATACTATCAACCAAACGTTGTCTAAAAGTTGCATTTGTATTTGGATAAAGTCTTCTTATCTCATCTTCAGGCAAATTCGATTCTATATAAATAGTGTATTCACCAATACACCACGGTATATTAATACCATAGTCATCAACATAATAGTCATATATCTTATACTTGTTACGATTACCAACATCATCTTTATAAGCATTATCAAATACTTTGTTTATGTTTACCCAGTGAATGTAGAAAGCATGATTTATAGTATTAACTTCGGTCTTTACAGTGTCTGCTCTACTTAAAGTATTTTTTTTTGCAGACATAGTTTTTTTATTAGATATTACGCCAATTAAATATTTGCTAAAGAAAGCTTCATATTCATTTTTATAACCAATTTTTAAATGTTTAAACTTTTGATATTCAATCTCTAACTCAGTATTATTAAAAGTATTAAGCCTTTCATTATATATACACAATCTATCTTCAGGTTTATCACTACCAAAAGTTACCCTTTCAATATTTATATTTGATCCTAACTCTTTGTTTATTATCACGTATGGAGCACGTTGGTAAAATCTTACAGAATCAACAATATCGTTCCTAATAATCTTTTCATAAACTTGCCGATTTCTCACAATTATTGGTATGTTAGCATACTCTTCATTTACTATTCTACCGGTGTTTTCTTTACACGAATCAAGCAAAATAATTACGCCAAAAAACATTATTTTGATTAAAAGTATTGAATTTTTCATAACTTCTTAAAAATAGTCTATTTCATTGTTTATTTACTTTTACTTTCATTAATAATTTTATATCCTTTTTGTTCATTAATCTTACATTGAACTTGCTTAACAAAAGACGGGAACCATTCTTCTTCAATTGTGACAGTGACTGATTGCCGTTTTGCCCAAAGGCAAAGTGCGGAAATGCTATGATACAGTACAGTATCAATAGTATCATCGCTTTCTGTGTATGCTCTCGTTTCATAGTTGTGTGTTGGTTTCTTGTGAAATTTGTGAAGAACAATGAAATCAGTATTTTAGTAAAAAAGCAATGTACTTAATATTTAATGAATCTAAAAATCAATTGTTACAGCGCATTGTCTATAAGGGCATGGCCATTGAGGTTCTTTCTCTTTAATCACATTAATATCATAAACATAGTCAAATAGAAATGTCATCTGTCTTTTCCATTTATAAAATACATCATTATAATCGAACGCTAATACTATTTTAAGCGATTTTTGGGGAAGTACATAGAAATACGGACCACCTTTACAATTCTGAAAAAAACTCTCTGAGATAACCATCTTAATCACTGGGGAAAACCTAGTAATAGAAAAATCAAAGAAACCATTATTTCTATCATTTCTATAATCACGTAGTCCTTTTCTCTTTTTATCATAGTTACCAAAGAATGATATAGCATTGTTAGTAAGATATTTATTTAAACTTTTATAATAATCATATGGTTCTACAGAAATCCCTAAATCACTTAACGAATCGATTATCTCTTTGGATTTAGGATATAGCACCCGCAATGAATCAGGTACAAGTCTTCTCCCAATTATTGAAGCTTCAATATAAGAAGTGTCATTACTATAATTTGTAAACTTCAATTCAACAAGCACTGAATCAACATTGTCCTCATAAAGACGCTTCGCTTCACATGTCATAAAGTTATTACATTTTTCCCCGGAATAACAACTATACTTTGTAAAGAAAGTGCAAAGCACAATTATGCACAATAAATATTTAATGATTCTCATTGCAGTTTTCTCGTTTTGGTTCATAATAACATCCGGTTCTTGGTTTTTCTTCATTCATTGTATCTTTTTCCTTTCCATTATACCCAAATTTATTGTCTGCGCTATTGAGATTTCGCCCGGATTGCGCCATACCGAAGGGGTATAATTTGTATAAATGAATTATTTATATTTACGATAGTTTTATTGTTTATTATTCTGACTTATTATACTGTTCACTATCAGTGCTGTCATGGAAAAACTTGTAAAAATTGACAATGTACTAGCTATAAGATATGATTCAAACAGCAAATTCATCTCTTCTTTAACAACACCTTTTTCATAAAAAAACACAAAATAAACTACACCTAAATAGATTAATGACATAAATAATGCTGTTTTTACTATTCCAAATGTTATTTTTATATTTACCCTTGTTGTAAAAAGGTACTCTTTTGTAGCAATAACAATAAAAGCATATATTAAACATGGTGTTAATCCTACAATTGAAAAATAGATTGGCAATAGAATCGCTTCATTGAACACCATATCACCACTTAATGAGGAATAAATATTCACATTTATAAAAAAAATCATTATCGAATAGATAACTATATATATTTTTAGGATACGATGCATAACATTAGTTAGATTTATTAATGTATTAGTGAACTTTTCATAAGTCGCAAAGTCAATCATTCTTCTTCAATTGTGACAGTGACTGACTGCCGTTTTGCCCAATGACAAAGTGCGGAAATGCTATGATACAATACAGTATCAATAATATCATCGCTTTCTGTGTATGCTCTCTTTTCATGATTGTGTGTTGGTTTCTTGTGAAATTTGTGAAGAATGGGTAATTAAATATTTAAGTTTATATTTATTTGTACTTTTCTCTCGGAATAGTTTCCCATTTTTTCCACGAAATAGACCGTATGGCTTTTTCATATTTTGTTGTATCGGAGTTTCTTGGACATTGATAACCGGCTACATACATACCACAACACCAAGGGTCACCTCTTCTGCGATATGCAATAGTTTTATTCAATTTACCTTTTTCTGTGTCAATCCATGTATCTTCAAAATAACCATCATGAAATACATATTCAAGTACTCCATCAACATTCCCTTTATCATACTCAGTACTACCTTCAGATATATGATAAGTTAGCTGTTTATCTCCACTACGACCTAAAGCGATATAGAAGAAACTACTATCAGCAAACATAAAAGTATATTGATATGCGAATTTCTTACCGTTTATCTTATCTTCTAAACTATAACCGACCGAGTTAAAAACAATCGGATATGCAGGTACCGTACTTATAATTTTCACTTTAACTGTATCAGTCGGAATATAGATAACACCCAAATCTGTTTCATAACGGCTATAACCTTGTATTCCATAATATAAAGAGCAAGAATACAAAAAAACTGCACAGAATAAAAAAGCAAAGAGTAAGAATATTTTTGTCATATATCTTCTTACCTTAAAATGGTTTATAGTTAGTAACATCATATATCTGAGGATAGATTGTTTCCTTTTTCTCTTGGTTTTTCTTCATTCATTGTACCTTTTTCCTTTCCATTATACCCAAATTTATTGTCTGCGCTATTGAGATTTCGCCCGGGTTGCGCCATACCGAAGGGGTCTAATTTGTATTTGTTGTAATATATTTCATGCCAACTATTTTACTCGAACATAATTCAATTTAATGAGGATGTGTAACATGAGCAAGAAGGAAATAACTAACTACTCCTAAAAGCCCTACAGTTACAGAGATTATCTTTAACATTTTGTTTCCTATAAACATAGAACATCCTAAACAAAATAATGTAATCAAAACATAAACGTATAAGTTCTCGAACAACCACACCATAATGCTAAATTTGTGGTTAGTACTAATGATAAATACGATTGTGTAAAAACTTCCAATAAGTAATGAGTTAATAATTATCAATACTGTAAAGAAAAATAATGTTGTTTTTTTAATTGATTCCATTTTAAATAATTAAACCTTCTAATAGTTGCATTTGCTTTTCATAAATATGATGACCGCTCAGTTCATAATGCTTGGCAAATATCTCCCGCTTATACAGTATTTGATCATTCGGCACTTTATTTACCATTTGTCTATTTCTCTTAACCTTCCGTCCTCTAACTTATATTCCTTTGAGTAATCTTTACTCCAATAACGAACAGCATTTACGAAATGTATTGTTAGGTAATTATATTTTAATTTTCTGGTATCATCATGCACAAAATTAGCGACCTGATTAATATAACTAACGTAGTCCTTCTTTTCTGATTGAAAAAAAACTTCGTCTTTCAAGATTAATACTGAAAGTATAAATGGGTCAGAGGGAAGATCACCCGCTTCTTGCCAGTAATCAATAAGAACTGTATCATTTATTAACAGCTTCCGGGTATTTTCTGATAGAGTTTCTTTTACAACAAGATACTTTCCATTCGCAACATAACTACCCCCATTTTGGTGTTCTGCCCATTCACCACATGGAAGACCTTCACAAAAAGTTACATTGTAATATGATGCTTTTCCAATTACCTTCAACATTCCTGTAAACAAACTACTGTCTTTTTTCAAGTAAACAAGGCGGTTCACATAAATATCCTCCTTACCCACTGACGGTTGGAAAAACCAATAACCGCCCAAAAGTAGAATGAACAAAGTTAAAATTGTTTTTAATTTCATATTTATTTTCGTTTAACCAGATTGTAAAAACCAAATTTGATAAAATATTGATCTCTTCCGAGGTCTCTGTATCGAGTATGGAAAAATCCAGATATCTTCTAAATTAGCTATTTTTTGAACAATACCGCCTTTCCAATTATTACTTTAGCTTCCGATTCGGAAAAAGTATAATATTGTTGGACTACCCACTCTATAGAATCACCCTTCGGTAAAGAATCCATATCACAAATGATAGTATTTCGACCGTAAGGACAAAAATAATTTTTAGGATCTATTCCTATCGTAAATCTCATCGGATAATTAATGACTTTGCCATCTTGGAACTCAACCATAAAATGGTAACCTTCATCTGGAATAGTCTGACCTTTGAAATTACCATATCGCCACTGTCTCTCTAAGAAGGCTGATTTAACTACAGCTTTATAATTTTTATCAGTTTTTAAGAAACTATCTTTTACATAATATTCTGCGATAAAATGACCATTACTTTTTGATTCTTCAATAGAGTTCGAAGCTCCGGGTAAACCTCTGTGTTTGTAATTACAACCCAAAGCTAAAACTGAACATAAAAAATACACTACTTTATTCATCAGTAATCACCCGTGTTATTATCTTTTTTTCATAATATTTATTGTATTCTTCAATTGCTTAATTCAGTTCTTCCATCTTCTTTATGTTGCAAACAATGTTCCCTTATCAGCATAGATATAATAGGTGGTCATCGTTATATTTACTTTCTTTTTCACTCTATTGCTATTAGCATCATACTCAAAACTAATGATTTTTGGCGGATTAGTGCTATTATCCTTTACTTGCGTCACTTTCCCTTTGATATTCCAATCTATTTCCAATTGTTCTGCATTATCGTGGATTAAATTACCGGAAGCATCATAGGAATAATTATTGGCACTTTGCGTTTCCAAATCTTCGGTGAATGGGCTTGGGGTAATTTGTGAAATGCGCCCCTCTTTTTTCGCCTTCCCCGCGGGGAAGGACAGGATGGGGCAAAAAAACAAATATCATAATTCTATAAACCTGTCATCCCTTCGGGATATAATTTCATTTAAGCTCCGTAGGAGCGGTATAATAATAGAATATGTCATCCCTTTGGGATTTTATGTTTTGTTGTATCGTTTTCTATTACCGTGTCATCCCTACGGGATTACATCATAAAATGCGCCCCTCTTTTTTTCTCAT
>JAFLBY010000023.1:0-6689 GCA_017302855.1 Candidatus Kapaibacterium sp. | reverse complement strand
GAGAAGTGTATGCCTTCTCTTTCGGCGAAAGTCAGCATGGTGCTAAAGAATATTAACAAAAAAAAAGCCGCTGTACAATTGTATCAGCGGCTTTCAATATAATACCATTGATGCTATATTATCGTTTGATTGTTGGTTTGCCTACATAATTGCTATGAATATTTGCAATAGCAGCTATGCGTTGTTCGGCAATCAAATTCGATGCTTCATGATTAAGAATATTACGTTCTTCTGCCATAGCAAAAACACGCAACATAATATCATAAATACCTTCCGCTTGATGTAAGACACCTTCTTTACTGTATCCATCAATTTCGGAGGCAACGTTCATCAAGCCACCTGCATTGATAACATAATCGGGCGCATAAAGAATACCGCGAGCTTTGAGTGCTTCGCCATGTTTTTTCTCATTGGCAAGTTGATTATTTGCACCACCGGCAACGATGGAACATTTAAGCTCGGGGATACTTGTATCATTAAGAATTGCACCAAGCGCATTCGGCGAGAAAATATCACAATCAATAGAAGCAATTTTATCGGTTTCTACAAATTCAGCACCGTATTCAGCACAAATCTTTTGGGCTTTGTCGGCATAAATATCAGACACATATACCTTCGCACCGTCTTTGGTCAAATGTCCGATTAAGTATGTTGCCACATTGCCCGCACCTTGCACAGCAACTGTTCTGCCTGCAAGACTATCCGTACCAAATTGTTTTTTAGCACATGCTTTAATACCATTATAGACACCATACGCAGTAAATGGCGAAGGATCGCCGCTGCCGCCAAGTGCGCTTACGCCTGTGACAAACTCGGTTTCCATACGAATCCATTCCATGTCGCGCACTGTTGTTCCGACATCTTCGGCGGTGATATAGCGACCACCAACGGATTCGACAGCTCTGCCATAAGCTCTGAACAAAGCTTCATTTTTTTGTGTGCGTGAGTCCCCTATTATCACGGCTTTGCCACCGCCTAAGTTAAGCCCCGCAACGGCAGCTTTATAGGTCATACCCCGCGAGAGACGCAAAACATCAGTGATTGCTTCCGCATCATTATTATATGCCCACATTCGTGTTCCGCCTAATGCCGGTCCCAAAACAGTGTTGTGAATACCGATAATTGCACGCAGCCCCGATTTGGGATCTGAGCAGAATATCAACTGTTCGTGACCGTAACCTTCGAGATCAGAAAAGAAATTCATTAGGTCATTCTCCTTTATCAATATAATCAGTAAAATCGGCTAATGTTGCCGAAAAAATCTGTCAAAAATAGAAATTTTACCCCTCTTTTCACCTATTTCGACAAAAAAAAGTGAGTAAAAACACGATTTTTCTTTATCACAATGTCGAAATCAGCAAACCCAATAGAGAAAGTATGCCGAAAAAAAGATGGATTTTTGCGGTATCTGCCGTGATAAGATTATATATATCAACAGGATAATCAGAACGCCGTATGAGCTTTGTTACTGTTGTATATGCCGGAATGAACGAAACCATGCACAAGAGCGACCACAGAGGCATGATACCGAAATAGGCATATATCAGCATCAATCCAAATGGAGCATAGACAAGAAAACGGAAAAAGTGTTCGGATGCCGATACAGATATGCGAGTGGCTAATGTTTTAGCTCCATATACAATATCCACTTCACGATCCCGATGATTATTGGCATGAAGTATCGCATCAACAAGAAAACTTAATGGAAGCGACATCATGACAATACGTCCATAATCATTAAAAGTCGCCACAGAATATGCTTGAGTTGTATATGCACCTACAATCATCAATACACCAAAAGACAGCAATACTTGTATATCGCCCAGACCACGATACTTTAATCGAAAAGGCGGCGCGGTATAAGCCCATGCCGACACTGCCCCAAAAGCAACCAGAGCAGCAATGGGTAAACCGCACAGCACGATAAAGTATAATCCTATGGCAAAAGCACAAAAAAAGACTATATATGAAGCTCTTTTCACTTCAGCCGCTGTGAGTATCTCTTTTACTATTGCATTGTCGGCACCGGCTGCTTCGGGCACACGGTCTAAACCGCTTTTTTCATCGTGATAAGTATTGACAAAATTGCTGACAATATGAATACAGACGCATCCGACAGTGGACAACACACAAGAAATCACATTAAATTCAAAGCGTAAGTCATTGAAAAAATGATAGTATGCAGCAACATTACCGAAGAGTGCGGCAGTTATGGATGCAGTAAAGGAAAAAGGTCGAGCTGCGCGCAGATACGTTCCTATATTAGCCATTGTATGATATGTTTACTTGTCCCATGGTTTGATAGTACCTTGTTTTGGTGATGATTGACGATACAAGAGCAAAGGATTGTCCGGGCTATACTGCACAATCAAAGAATCGCCATGAACGGCACAATATGCTTCTGCTTCAGGTGGTAAAAATTGGCGAACAAAGACAAGTAATTTTTTTGTATCCGTGCCCCACAGTTCGCTGTATCGTTTAAAAATCAATGGTAAAGAAAGTACATTTGCACGAATATCAAGTATGGCTCCATCGTCGGAACGCAAATAGGTACGAATGTGCGCTCTGAGTACCGATTCAACATTATGAGGATGAAAAGCCCTTGATACTAAAGGAGGATCACTTTTTGCGCCATGAAAGATACCAAAAACGAAATAAGGATGAGGATGTAGCGATAATGCCTTAGAAATTAATCCACTTAAAGAATTTCTGTACCCCGCAATCACAAATGTATCCCTCGTATAAAAATCAGGATAATTCGCCAATGAACGCATACCTTTGCGCAAAAGAATGGCTCTGATAACACAACTGTTAATGGCATTCAACCAAAAAACAGTTTTCTCATTGTCATGCAGTTTATCTAAGTGCACTGTGGCAAGAGAATCACAATAACGGTAAAATGTCGGTGTGTCAAATCCTTGATAATATGGCTCACCGCCGCGGACATTGTGTTGCAATAAGGAATCAAATAACTGATGGGAAAATGAAATGGATACTGTTTTTTTGACTTTTTGGGCTAAAGAAAGTTGAGTCCCCAAAAGCAAAAGAAAACATGCTACACCGAAACAGCGCATGGAATGTACAGATTTAAACCACGACAAATCCATAAATTTCAAATTATTATACGCAGTACTTTACAAACCGTCATCCGAATATGTATCATTATCGGCTTCATTATGCACTTCCCCTGTTTGGCTTAATATTTCATCAACAGACAAATGTCTGACCATACGTGCTTCAATGAGGAAAATGACGCACTCTGCAATATTAGTGGCATGATCAGCCATTCTCTCCACTTTGGAAAGCACTTCAAGGAAGCGCACCCCACGTTCAATGAGAGAAGGATTCTCTTTCATAGCAAGTACCACATCAGCAGAAATTGAACGTTCCATCTCGTCAATTTTACCATCCGAAGGTAAGATATGTCGAGCTAAATCGGGATCATTGTTTACAAAAGCATCTAAGCTGGCTTTCACCATTTTATAGGTTGCTTTTGTCATGGTGTCCAAATTAAATTCTTTTGCCAAATCAGCCATCGGATAGCCATCAAGTATCATTGATGATATTCCCACGGCAACATCGCCGATTCGTTCAAGCTCATTGTTAATCTTCAAAGCGGACAGCAACAAACGTAAATCGCGCGCAACCGGCTGCTGCAAAGCGAATATTTTTTGGCATTGTTTGTCAATTTTGATGTCAAGTTTATCAACTTTATCATCACGGTCGCGAATCAGCTTCGCCAATTCCGCATTATTATCTAAGAAGGCACGAAAAGAGAGTTCTACTTGCTCTTCCACCAAACTTCCCATGCGTATCAAACGCGTTCTGAGTTTATCAAGATCATCTTCAAATGAGCGATGCATAGTGTATATATCCCGTAAAAATGTAGCAAAAATATGCGGTAAAACTTAACCAAAGCGCCCTGTGATATAATCTTCTGTTTCTTTTTTTGCCGGTGTCGTGAAAATTGAGCGTGTTTTGTCGAATTCGACGAGATTACCCATATAGAAAAATCCGGTATAATCACTGACACGCGCAGCTTGTTGCATATTATGGGTAACGATAATGATGGTATAGGTATTTTTCAATTCACCTATCAATTCTTCAATTTTGGCAGTGGATATAGGATCTAAGGCAGAACATGGTTCATCCATAAGCAAGACTTCCGGATCTACGGCAACAGCACGGGCAATACAAAGGCGTTGTTGCTGACCACCCGATAAACTCATTGCTGAATCTTGTAAACGATCTTTGACTTCTTCCCATAATGCTGAACGGCGCAAACTCTGTTCGACTATATCATCAACTTCGGATTTGGGCTTTTTACCCCCCAGATATAATCCATAAGCAACATTATCATAAATAGATTTGGGGAAGGGTATATGTTTTTGGAACACCATACCGACTAATTTACGTAACTCGACCACATCCACTGTTTTATCATAAATATCAATACCATTGATTTGGATGATGCCTTCTGTGCGAGTGCCGTCAATAACATCATTCATACGATTCATTGAACGAAGAAATGTGGATTTGCCGCAGCCGGAAGGTCCGATAAATGCCACGACTTTATGTTCGGGAATTTCGACGGAGATATTATGCAAAGCGCGATTATCGCCATAATAAAAATTAAAATCCTTGGTGTGGATTTTACTGTGATCCTGTTCTTTTGCCATATATGAGATTCGTAGTTTAGAGAATATCTGTTATTAAGCAAGACGTTTTTTTCGTATGCGAGAACGTATGATTGTTGCCGTAAAATTCAGACCAAAAGTCAATAAGAGTAGAACAACTGTCGTTGCATACTGTTGAGGAGCTGCGGCTTCTACGTCCGGCGATTGCGTTGCCAGCACAAAAAGGTGATAGCCAAGGTGCATAAATTGATCAGTGACAGAAGTGGGTAACTCCGGTAAAGAATACACTGCCCCAACAAAAATAATCGGCGCAACCTCGCCTGCACCACGCCCTACAGCCAAAATAGAACCTGTCAGAATACCCGTAAGTGAATTTGGCAATACGATTTTCCAGATAGTCTGCCATTTTGTTGCCCCTAATGCCAAAGATGCTTCCCGCAATTCACGAGGCACAGCGCGCAAGGCTTCTTCAACCGACACAATAACCACCGGCAAAGTAAGCACGGACAATGTGGCAGAAGCCCAAATCAATGCCGGATGACCAAAAACAGCACTGCTGCCTGCTTTTCCTATCAGACCATCAAGCCCACCGCCCACAAATTGCACAAAGAAGCCCACACCGAACAAACCAAAAACTATGGAAGGAACACCGGCAAGTGTATTAACGGCAAATCGGACACTTTTGGCAAAAAATGAATTTTGTTTCGCATATTCCGTTAAATATAAAGCTGTTGCAGTACCTACAGGCACTCCGAGCAATGCCATAGTGAGCACTAAAAATGTAGTGCCGTAAATAGCAGGAAAAATGCCCCCTTCGGTATTATTATTGCGTGGTGCCTGGCTAAGAAACTCCCAAGATATATGCGGCAGCCCTTTAACAAGAAAATGTAACAACATAAACAATGCTGTTCCAAACACTACAAAACCACCAATGACGGTTATACCTACGGCAAAATAGCCAAAAAGCTTTTTATTCAGTTCGCTGCGTGTTGTTCCGGAATGTCGTAAAGTTGCCATACTATTATGCCTCTCCTTGGAATTTTTTTGCTAACATACCTTTCACAAAAAATTCTGTCAAAGCATTGATGGTAAAACTTACAAGAAAGAGCAATACCCCAAGCATAAAAAGTATATTGTAATGCAAAGATCCCCAGATTACTTCGCCCATTTCCGCACCGATAGTTGCAGCTAATGTTCGCACAGGTTCAAGCATACTTCCCGAATAGACTGCCGCATTTCCTGTTGCCATTAAAGCAATCATAGTTTCGCCGAATGCACGTCCCACTCCCAAAAGAACAGCCGCGACAACACCGGGTAAAGCCGCAGGAAGCATAACCTTAAAAGCTGTTTGCCACTCAGTTGCGCCAAGTGCAAGCGATGCTTCGCGATATGTTTTTGGCACCGACATCAAGGAATCTTCTGTGATGGTAAATATAACCGGCACAATTGCAATGGCAAGACCAATACCGCCAACAATGGCATTAAGTCTGTATTCTACGCCAAATGTAGATTGTACAAAATCCGCAACAAGCATTAAACAGAAAAACCCTACAACAACGGAAGGAAAACCTGCGAGCAATTCTATGACCGGCTTCATTACTTCGCGTAAGCGACGCGGCGCAAAAAATGCCGTATAAATAGCTGCAAGAATCGCTAAAGGTGCTGCAATAAGTATAGCAAGAAATGTCGTTTTTGCTGTTCCGAGTATAAGAGGCATTATACCGTATTTGGGTTCAGACGAAATCGGTTGCCACACTTCACCGACAATGTTCTGAGACAATGTTTTCGTTATGAGCGGCTCCGGTTCTTTTTCAGTTCCTGCATCCGTTGCAGCGTAATCAGTCACATCCGGATTATAGGACTCAGGTTCTTCGGAAGAAGAAGTTTCAGTCGGGACAATTCCGGAAGTGTCAGTGATGGTTTCCTGAACATCAGGATTATAGGATTCGGGTTCATTTGCCGGAGCGGGTTCTTCACCATAGGAATCCGGTTGACTGTCCCCATACGTTTCGGGTGCTTCACTATTAGATTTGTGGACAGTAACCTCAGTTT
>JAFLBY010000229.1 GCA_017302855.1 Candidatus Kapaibacterium sp. | reverse complement strand
ACATTTTTTAGTTCCCGACGATATAGCGCACGCATTAACTTCTGCGGACGGTTCGCGTCGTGTGGTCTGTCGTTTAAACAATATCATAGAATATCAATGTGGGATTGTGAGTGTTGTGCGTGGTCAATTGGGTTGCACTATTAACAAAACATATTGTAAAAAGTTGGGTGTTGATGTCGGCGACACTCTTTCGGTTGAGTTATGGGCAGATACAAGTGAATATGGTTTACCCATGCCGGAAGAGTTTAAGGAAGTATTGGCAATAGATAATCAAGCAGATGGCTATTTTCAAGGTTTAACACCGGGCAAAAAGCGCACGCTGCTTCACATGTGTTCTATTCCCGCCACATCGGCAAAACGTATGGCAAAAGCTATTGCCATAGCCAATCATCTTGTGAAAAACAGAGGTACGATTGATTACAAGCAACTGAATGAAGAAATGAAATCGGGGCACCCCGATGCAATGATACGATAACGTTTCTGTCTGCTATGAGAAAGCGTTTAGTGTGAGTTATTAGTAATTATAGCATTTTCAAGAAGATGGGAAATCATCAAAGGAGCAGGAAAAGTGGCGAATAAACGCCAAAAGAAAAAAGTTTTCCACAATAAAAAAATTCATTGAATCATGTCGAAATAAACCTGTAATTTGCGTTTAGGATTTGCAGCGCATTTTATGCGACCTACCGCAAGCATTCATACCGATTTCTATGGCTATTATGAGGGATTGTACTTCCTTCATTGGTCATATATCGTTTATTTGCAATACGTTGGTACAATACTTACAGTAGTGGTGCATCAATGGAGTAATCTTCTGTGCAAAACTACATAAAACGTTTATTCTTTTTTTAATACTTTACCTCAAGAGGTACTCATGAATATAGCTCGTCGCTTTACGCAGGCAGGAATCAGCCCGTACAGCCAATTCGACTATACTATACGCGCATCGGTACTGCGCAATACCGACGGTTCAACTGTCTTCAATATGCAAGACATAGAAGTGCCGTCACAGTGGTCGCAAGTAGCGACAGACATTTTAGCTCAAAAATATTTTCGTAAAGCCGGCGTGCCATTAGTTGATAAGGAAGGCAATCCTGTTTTGGACGAAAACGGCAATCAAAAAACGGGGGCAGAGAATTCTGTGCGTCAAGTAGTGCATCGCCTTGCGGGATGTTGGCGGCATTGGGGTGAACAGTATGGTTACTTCGATTCAGCCGAAGATGCTCAAGCTTTTTATGATGAAATAAGTTATATGCTTTTGAAACAAATGGCGGCACCCAATTCGCCCCAATGGTTCAATACAGGTCTTAATTATGCCTATAATATTACCGGTAATCCACAAGGTCATTATTATGTTGATCCCGAAACAAAAGAAATGACAAAATCCGGTGACTCTTATACTCACCCTCAGCCCCATGCTTGTTTTATCCAATCGGTGGATGATGACTTGGTCAATGAAGGCGGTATCTTCGACTTAGTCACACGTGAAGCACGTATTTTCAAATTCGGCAGCGGCACAGGGTCTAATTTCTCTAATTTACGTGGTTCCGGCGAAAAATTAAGCGGCGGCGGTTATTCTTCCGGCTTAATGAGTTTTCTGAAAATTTTCGATCGGGCAGCGGGGGCTATTAAATCCGGCGGAACAACAAGGCGTGCAGCAAAAATGGTGATTGTCAATATTGATCACCCTGATATTGAAGCATTTATCGAATGGAAAGCAAAAGAAGAAGAAAAAGTTGCCGCTTTGGTTTCCGGCTCCAAAATTTGCTCTACATTCTTGAAAGCCATCATGAGCGAAGCTATCGCTAATGGTACAAATAGAAAAACAAATCCTGCTCTCGACAAACTTGTCCATAATGCCGTTCATCGCGGCGTGCCCCTCAATTACATTATGCGGACGCTTGCTCTTGTGGAACAAGGTTATACTTCCTTGGATTTTGATGCCTTCGACACACATTATGAATCAGAGGCATATATCACGGTTTCAGGACAAAACTCGAACAATTCCGTCCGCGTAACCAATGATTTTATGCATGCTGTTGAGCGCGATGAAATGTGGGAATTACGCTGGCGCACCAATGGCGAAGTTGCTCGCAAAGTTCGTGCACGTGATCTATGGCAAAAAATCAATATGAGTGCATGGAAATCTGCCGATCCGGGCTTGCAATTCGATACCACATTTAATGAATGGCATACATGTCCGGCTGACGGGCGCATCAATGGCACGAACCCATGCTCAGAATATGCATTCCTTGACGATACGGCTTGTAACCTTGCTTCCATCAATCTTAATCACTTTGTGAGCGAAGCCGGTAATTTTCAAACCGATGATTTCCGTCATGCTGTAAAATTATGGACTGTAGTACTTGAAATTTCAGTACTTATGGCACAGTTCCCCTCGAAAAAAATAGCACAATTAAGCTACGAATTCCGCACTCTCGGTTTGGGATATGCCAACTTAGGCACTATTCTTATGGTTGCCGGTATCCCCTATGATTCACCCAAAGCACTTGCCATTGCCGGTGCTATTTCGGCTATCATGACGGGTGAATCCTATGCTACTTCCGCTGAATTGGCGCGTGATGTCGGCACTTTCCCCGGCTATCAACGCAATGCTGAGTCCATGCTTCGTGTTATGCGCAATCATCGCAGAGCCGCTTACAATGCACCAATGGAAGAGTATGAACAACTCACCGTTTATCCTATGGGTATTGATGAAGGGATATGCCCCGCTCGATTAGTTGCAGCAGCACGCAAAGCATGGGACAATGCCCTTGAACTCGGAGAACAATATGGCTATCGTAATGCGCAAGTTTCTGTTATCGCCCCCACAGGCACCATCGGTCTTGTTATGGATTGCGATACCACAGGTATAGAACCGGATTTTGCTATTGTGAAATTCAAAAAACTTGCCGGCGGCGGTTATTTCAAAATTGTCAATCAATCGGTACGCAAAGCACTTGTGAATCTTGGTTATTCCGAAAAAGCCATTGATGATATTGAAAAATATTGCAAAGGGCACGGCACATTGGTAGGATGTCCGACGATTAACCGTAAACGCTTACAAGAAAAAGGATTCCCCGATGATAAAATTGAAATTATCGAAAAACAATTGGATAATGTTTTTGATATAAAATTTGCTTTCAATAAATGGGCTCTCGGCGAAGATTTCTGTCATTCTCTCGGTTTTTCCGATAAACAGCTTGATGATTTCTCTTTCGATATGCTTCGTGAACTTGGCTTTACCAAAGATGAAATAGAAAAAGCAAATGATTATATCTGCGGTACGATGATGATTGAAGGCGCGCCTCATCTTAAAGAAGAGCATTTGCCTATTTTCGATTGTGCCAATAAATGCGGCAAACATGGTAAACGCTATATTGATTATATGGCGCATGTGCGTATGATGGCAGCAGCGCAACCATTCATCAGCGGTTCCATCAGTAAAACAGTCAATATGCCCGCTGATGCAACTGTCACCGATGTGGATAATGTCTATATGCAATCATGGAAACTCATGGTAAAAGCAATTGCGCTCTATCGTGATGGCTCCAAATTATCACAACCACTTAACTCTTCATCCGACGATATGATTGATGAAGTCATTATGCTGGGCGATGAAGACAGTTTGGACGAAACCAAAGGACCGCGTGAAGTGCAGGAACGCATTGTCGAAAGAGTCTATCACCGTGCAGAACGCCGTCGTTTACCGAAAAAACGTACAGGTCATGTGCGCGAAGCAACTGTCGGCGGACATAAAGTCTTTTTGCGTACAGGCGAATATGAAGATGGCTCACTCGGTGAAATTTTCATTGATATGTACAAAGAAGGTGCATCCTTCAAAGGGCTTATGAATTGTTTCGCGGTATTGGCTTCCAAAGCATTGCAATATGGTATGCCGCTTGAAGAACTTGTGGACACATTTACTTTCACACGTTTTGAGCCGGCAGGCAATGTGCAAGGTCATGAAGCAATCAAAAATTCTACGTCTATTCTTGATTATGTCTTCCGTTCCATCGGTTATGATTACTTAAAACGCACGGATTTTGTTCATGTGAAAGCAGTGGATGAAGTGTCCGAAAATGGCAATGGCAGTAAAAAAGCCAAGCCCGTCGAAAGTACATTACCGACATTGCATCTTGACTTCGACAATCCGGTCTTAACCGATTTGGTCGCCGAAACAGTAGAATCCATCAGCAGCACTCATAGCAATGGTGGCACAAAATCCAAAGTCTATGAAGCCAAAGCCAAAGGTTATACGGGCGAACAATGCTCCAACTGTGCATCCATGCGTGTGAAACGTAATGGTAGTTGCACTGTCTGTGATGATTGCGGCACAACCAGCGGTTGCTCATAAATAAAAAACACATAAGTACGAAAAAACCAAGACCTCATGAGAGAAATTTCATGGGGTCTTGTTAAGTTTAGCTTACGTAGATAATCACTACCCGTCGCTAAAAAAGCAAAATGCTCCCTCTGAGCGCGCTGTTCTTATGGGAAGCGGAGGAAGCATGTTGAATGCAAGTTACGGAAAATTGAAATATTCTTGTACTGATTT
>JAFLBY010000228.1 GCA_017302855.1 Candidatus Kapaibacterium sp. | reverse complement strand
ACGAGAAGTGAGGTATTCAACAACCAAAAGCAAAAATGAATAACTTTCAGGATTTTGCGTAATATTTTCAGCATGATTAAGAATTGTAGTGAATGCGGCGTTAAGATACTCATTGTTATGTGTAAATGAACCAAGTTGCGCCAATATATGACATGCGATAGAATTACCGGATGGTATAGCACCATCATGCCATTGTTTTTGACGACCGAATGGAGTTTGTTCACTATCTACACTTGTTGTAAAGAATCCACCGCTTCTGTTATCATAGAACGTTGTCATTAATATCTGACAATAACTCTCCGATTTAATCAGATATTCCTTTTGTGATGTTAAGAGAAACAGTTCCCAACTTGCCCAAGCCAAACACGACACATCATCAAGGAATGCTGTAATTGCAATGTTATTATGACGGTATCGGTGGAATATTGTAGAATTCTTTGTTACGGTATTTTCGAGAGTACTGAAGGATTTCTTTACGCTATCTTCTAATGATTTATCACGAAATATTCGAGCGGCATACGCTAAAGAAGCAATATAAAGAGCATTCCAATCTGTTAGAATTTTATCATCAAGAAATGGTTTTGCACGTAATTCTCTCGTTTGCAGCAATGTAATACGCGAAAGTTCTGTTTTTTTCAATAAATCAGCTAATTGTACATCATCAATTTTTGCCTGAATATATGGTATATTATACTCGCTTCGTTGGTGCGTTGCCTCATCAATATAATTTCCTTCATTAGAGATAGAATACATATTAATCAACATATCTGCATCTGATGCAGCAAGTACATTACGTATTTCATCTGCCGACCATACATAATATTTTCCTTCCTCTCCCTCGCTGTCTGCATCTTCGGCGGAATAAAACAATCCTTGCTCCGACATCAGTGTACGCTGCACATAAGTCATGATTTCATAAGAAATTGTTTTATAGATTTTTTTCTTTGTTTTATGAAACAATTCAGCATAAAGGAACAATAACATTGCTTGATCATAAAGCATTTTTTCGAAATGCGGTACAGTCCATGTCATATCTGTGCTATATCTATGGAATCCATAGCCGATGTGGTCCCATATCCCGCCTTTTCTCATTGCAAGGGCAGTATGTTCCACAGCTTTAAGACACTCATCACTTTGTGTTCTTTTTGCTAAGCGCAATAATAACATATACAGATGTGGTGACGGAAATTTTGGCGCTCTATTCATCCCCCCATGTTCATTATCAAAATGATCAAGTATTTTTTGGGATACTTTATCAAAAATATCGTCGGGCAATGTTGAACTCTGTTGTTGTTCATGGTTGTGAAACAGTTGAATTCGTTCCACTATAGAATCGGCAGTTGCAATTACATCAGGTAAATTATTATTCCATAGTTCTTTAATTTTTGACAAAATATTCAATAATCCGGGACGACGATGCGTTTGGAATTTTGGAAAGTATGTGCCCGCAAAGAATGGTTTTTTTTCAGGTGTCATTATAATAGTAAGCGGCCAGCCGCCATGACCCGTAAGTGCTTGACATACTTCCATATACACCGCATCAATATCAGGTCTTTCTTCTCTGTCTAATTTAATGGGGATAAAATACTGATTGAGTATTGACGCCACTTCCTCATCTTCGAATGATTCGGCTTCCATTACATGGCACCAATGACAAGTCGAATAACCAATACTTAAAAAAATAGGCTTAAACTCATTGCGCGCTTTTATGAACGTATCATTATTCCATGATTGCCAGTGTATCGGATTATAGGCATGTTGCAATAAATACGGAGACACTTCATTAATTAAAGAATTAGGCTCTCTACCGTGTAAATTACTTTGTTGTGTCATGGTTTTTTCTTTGAAGGGACGGTATCTTGTCTGGAATTTCTCGTCGTATCCGATTTGCTTTTAAATGGATTAAAGCTATCCAGTTTGGGCAACTCTGTCGGCACATCCATCTTTAATACGTCTTTTATGGAAGTTGGTAACTTCAACGGAAAAGAAGATTCTTTCTGATCAGGAAGATTGTCCACTGGCATCGCCTGCACATTTGGATCGGTTACAACTTGTATTGTATTAACCTCAGATTGAGCGGTATCCGCAGGTTGCTGCGGAGTTGATAATGTTGAAGATTGAAAAGCTTTTTGTTGTAAAGAATCCGGTCGAGGCGGTATTCGTTTTTGATCCCATGCCGATAATGAGGGTGCAACTTCTAAAGCATAGTCAGACATCGGATATTCAGCAATTAATTTTTTATAATAAAAAATCGCACTATCAAGTAAAAACAATTTTCTTTCAAATGTCCATCCAACCGCATAGAGAGAACGAGCTGCGTACTTTGATGTAGGATACTTCGTAAATACTGTTTTATATTGTCTAATCGCCAAACTATCGTTCCCTGTAAGACGAAATCTTGACCCACTGTTATAATAGTCCCCTGCTGTGTCAATTTCCGCCAGTTCAGTAAATCCTAATGCAGCTCTCGCTTCTTTGCCATACTCTGTTTTTGCGTAGGTTATTGCCATAATTTCCATGAGAGAATCGGCAACTGTTGGCAATGAATCTTTTATTTTGCGATGTATGGTATACAAAAACTGGGCTCTTTCGGGCGATGAATGCGGACAAGAATCGGCAGCTTTATAAAAATATAGCAATGCAGAATCATTTTTACCAATTTTTTCAAACACTCGCCCAACAGCAAAGTATCTTGCAGCAGTTAATGTTCTCACGGTATCGGTGATGGTGACATTCTTTTTCACCAATTGATTTGTCTTATGAATCTCAATTTTATTAGTTTCCATTTCATTGAGCAATGTGTAGTATTCATTTGCTGCTCTTGCAACGGGTGATTTTGCACCACGTGATTTAGCAAAATAAATGCGACTTTTGACATAATCATTTTTTTTGAAATATTCCATTCCTTTTTCAAAGTACATAGCAGCTATGTTTGGATTGCCGGAATATGTGTCGGCTTTTTTTTCAGAATCAATAAACAAAGAATCTTTGCCGGACAATCTATAGAGGCGCATCTTTTCTGCTAACAAAGAACCTTCCCAATCCTTATAGTTTTCATTAGATGACATCGCATCCAGAATTTCTTCTGCTTGGGAATATTTTTTCAAATAAATAAGACTGGAAGCCCTAAAAAGCCGTGCCTCATATTCGCCCAATAAATCTACATCGAAATCACCGACTTGATGAAACTCTTTTTCGGCTTCTTCCCACCGTGACAACCGATAATAAATTGATCCAAGTTCTAGGTGCCATTTTGATGCTTGTGCACCGCTTTCAGTAATGGCTATTGCTTGTTTATAAGGGCGCACAGCTTTTTCAACATCATTAAAATAAATATAGTGTTCTGCCGAAAACTTAAATGCTTCTGCCAATATGTCATATCTGTCTTTATACCAAGCAATATCAATACATCGAGAGAGCGCTTGTTCACCTAAAAGGTATTTACGTTCAATAAAATATGCTTGAGCCATAAGAAGGTGTGCATCAGGTGACAAATCGCCGAAGGGGAATAGATCTACAAGTTCACTACATTTAATTTCTGCATTCATCCAATCGTTCTTGTAATAATATGACTTTGCCATTAAATAGAGGGAACCTTCTATAAAATTCGATTTGGGATGCTTTTGTAAAATTTTAGATCCTTTAATCAACACAGAATCCAGTTTAGTTTGTACAGGTTGGATTCGTGCTTTATCAATAATATAATCTCGAATAAATGGTGCGGTTTCATTTCGACTTGGCTGATTACCTCCAAACAATACACCACTATCAAGAGGAACCAAGGTACGTGGGGGTTTTTTCACAGCAATCGCTGAGAATTCAAACTCGTCCTCCGATTCTTTCATCAATCGCTGAGCATTGTAATAGGTATTAAAAAATGTTGTGAAATTGTCATAAGTCCTACAACCCGTGCCCAAAAATAATAACGCGAGTAATAAAGCAAGACTATAGTATTTACTTATGCTGTTCATAATATTTTAACAGAAGGAGAAAATAAACATTCGTGCCATAGTTCCATAAGCATATTGTAAAGATAATTACATTGACAATCCAAGTTTAAGCATTTCTGTTTTTTCGGCAAGTTGCAATTGTTCTAATACTGCACCTAAGTTACCATCAATGACTTCACGTAAGGGGTAATTTTTTGCATCACCTTCCAACCGATGGTCGGTCACTCTGTTTTGAGGATAATTATACGTTCTGATTTTTTCCGATCTATCGCCTGTTTTTACCAAATCTTTTCGCGCTGAGGACATTTCCGCATGTGCTTTTTCAGATTCCATCTCATATAGTCGAGCGCGCAAAACTTTCATTGCTTTTTGGCGATTCTTAAGTTGCGAACGTTCATCTTGACATTGTACTACGATACCTGTGGGTATATGTGTTAAACGAACAGCCGTTTCAACTTTATTAACATTTTGACCTCCAGCACCACCGGATCTGAAGATATCTACTCTCAAATCTTGTTCCCGAATATCTATATCTATTTCTTCCGCTTCGGGCAGTACTGCTACCGTTGCTGCCGAGGTATGTATCCTGCCATTAGCTTCTGTCTCCGGTACTCGCTGCACGCGATGCACACCACTTTCATATTTCATTCTACCAAAAACGCTCTCACCTTCA
>JAFLBY010000227.1 GCA_017302855.1 Candidatus Kapaibacterium sp. | reverse complement strand
AATACAATAGGTACTGAAGAGAAAACTGTCGTCTTCGGTATGAGCTCTATGACAACGGCAGGATTGGTCATCAGTGCAGCCGCAATTGCATCTTTGGCAACAGCGTGGTTTCTTATTTCTGATTCTTCCGAAAATACTCAATATCCTCACAACATTTCTTCTACTCGTTCAATCGAGACGCACTCCACAGAACAGCCCGCCCTGTCTATCACACCGCAATCCGAATTTGGTCAGCATCCGGTTGAATCAATACATAATGAAAATCAAGCGCAACAACAAGTGCAAGTTCCGAAGAATAAGAGCACTTCTTTGCCGACTTCTTTTTCATCATCATCACAAACATCACTTGATAAAGAGCAGTCATTTCTCAATAATGATCTTTCTTCATATCCCCCTAAAGTACGAAATGAACAAAATCACATTGATCAAAGTTTTGCTTCCGACGTGGATGTAATATCATCAGAAATAATTTCTCCGGCAATATCGCATTCTGTTCCTTCATTGTTTCATACCTTTGGAGCATTACCCAAAATATCAAGCATGAGTGCATTTTCTCTTGAAAATGAATATAATTCATTTTCAGTTATCGTGCGTGGATTGATGTCTAGTTCTATGCAATCTAGTTCATTGCCGGTGCCCTCGCAACCATTCTATAGCGATATGGGAATTGGGGTGTTCTATGCTTTGAACGAGAATACCCAAGTTGGGATTGAAGCCGGTTATGATCGGTGGACACAAATCTATGAAGGAAAAGAAGCTGATACAAGCGTCAGATTTGAGCAATTTTACAATGCTCCATGGGTCGGAATGGCATATCGCCACAGTGTGTCACCTGTTGAATGGTTATCAAATGCAAGCCCATATATGCAAGGAGGAATTGGTGTGACAGCTGTTGGACCATTAGCGCGTTTGGCATTGGGGTTACAATATCCCATTTTTCAATCGGTTACATTTAGCGCAGGAATTGAAGCATCCGGCTTGGCATATCAATATCAGGGCACTATATTCGCATCTCAAAGAGTATCCTTTGTTTCAACCGTATCTATTGGTTTATAATGGGTTATGCTGTTTGGGTATTCATTGCACTTTTGATAGTTTATGTCATAGGATGCACATCGCCAACCGATGTTGATGCCTCTCGTAAAAGAACAATTATTGACACCCCGCCAGATATTTTGAGATTTGTGAGTTTGCCCACAGTGTTGAACTTTGGAAGTGTACGTCAATTTGCTTCAAAGGAAATGGCATTTATTTGTTCTAATTATTCGGATGAGATAGTTACTGTCACTTCTGCAACATTATTACATGGTAATCGTGGATTTACTCTTTTACCTTTCAATGTGCCGATGCAAATCAATCCTAATTCATTATCGGTAAATCTATTTTCAATACAATTTTCTTCTCAGTTACCCGGCGAATATAACGACACATTAATACTGAATAAATCAACCAAATACGCAATCCCGATATATGCTAATGTACGCAGATTATCAGTACGTGCAAGTGATATTGATTATGGTGATGTAAAAATAGAGCAAAATAGCAGTATAAATGTTGAAATAGAAAATCTAGATACTGTGCCTGTGACAGTACAAAGTGTTAGCAATGATGATGTGGAATTTGCTTTTTATATAGCACCGATACCCTCGTTCCAGTTGCAACCCGGTGAAAAGAGAAATTTTCCTGTTGTTTTCACACCGTCAAAGGTAAAAAAATATAATGCAATAATCCGTTTTAACATTGTTGGAGCAACAAATGATGTTGATAATGAAGCCGTTGTCACCGGATCAGGAATTCTTGATTAGTAATAATAGTTCGATATATATATAAATCGTTGCACATCATCTATTTGAAATACATGTTCATTACTCAGACGTAAAGATTGTAAACGTTGATATCGTTATCTGTAAATTTTGAAATATCAAATATTATACAATTCTTTAGTTGTTATATATTTTCAATTAATAGTTGCTCATTTCGGTGAGAGTATTATTGTTCCGCAATATTTTCCGCAATAGCCATTGAAGCTGCTAATACGCATAAAAACAGTGAAGAAGCAATAGCAAAAATGACGATTGCCGGATCAATCACAACAGGTAAAGTTGGAACAATGGACACTGCGCCATCTAAGGTAATCCATCCAAAGGTTTGCTGCCCCCAACATAAACCGATACCGAGAATAGCACCCATCAATGTTGATGTGCAGCCAATAATCATTCCTTTTGTAAAATAAATATTTCCAATAAATCTATCGGATGCTCCGAGTGCTTTTAATAAAGCAATATCCCTCCTTTTTTGGACTACTGTCATTGACAAAGATGCAAGAATATTAAATGCCGAAACCACTACTACTAAACCAACAATAATAAATGAAACCATTTTTTCAAAGTCCACAACGCCGTAAATGTCACTATGTAAATCGCGCCACGTCAATAATGTCCCAAGTTTTTTCTTTGACATTAACTCCATCATTTCTGGGACGGCTTGTTTATCTTCTAATCGAATATCAAGATAAGGGTAAGTGTATCTTTGCAATGAAGGTAAGGATTCTTCAAAGGCATAAATCATAGCCGCATCATATTCTTTGATATTTGTAATAAATATGCCACCAATGATGGCACGAATGCCCTGCGGAACTGACATAGTCATGGCTGCTTGATCAATGGTCCCGAGCGACATAATTGTAATTGTATCGCCCGGAGCTGCTTTTAACTTATCGCTCACGCCCGCTCCAATAATTATTGAAGGTATGTCATTAAATGTCCCGATTATGTTCTTTCCCCATCCTTCACTATGTAATAGTCCTCTTAAATCAGCACTGTCAGCGATTTTTACGGTTCTTAAAATAAACGGTTGCGTTGCCCCCTTGCACGACCCTATAATTTTCGATTCATGAAAAATCGAAATTTTTTGTATTCCCTCTATGGAGGACAATTCTTTTTTGAGTACTGTAATATTTTTTTCTGATTTTGGAATAATACGTATATGAGGATCGAAGGTAGTCATCATATCAAAATATAATGCGCCAAAACCATTAAAGATGGCAGATACGCAGATTAAAGCAGCTACTCCAACAGTGATGCCTATAACTGATAATGTTGTGATGATTGTAATAAATGACACGGAGCGTTTATACAGTAAGTAACGCTGAGCGAAAAGTATTATAAGTTTCATGGTGATATATATTGTTTATCTTGATAACGAGGAAGAAAAAGTAACAAAACAAGCCCGGCAATAAAGAAAATCACGAGTGCAACTATAGAGTTTCTCATGCTTCCTGTAATTCCTGTCAGCCAACCATAGGAAAACATACCTATTACTACTCCGATTTTTTCACAAATATCATAAAAGCTAAAATAAGAAGCGTGATTATGTGTTTTTGGCAAAAATTTAGAATAAGTAGAACGCGAAAGAGATTGAATACCACCCAAAACTAAACCGACAAAAGCAGCTTCAATGAAATAATGCGTTATAGTGTTGATAAAAAATGCACCAAGACATACGCCAATCCAAATGCACAGAGTCAGCGATAAACTCATGATATTTCCAAAACGAGCAGATAATGCTGAAAACAGATATGAACCTGCAATAGCAATAAATTGTATGATGAGTACCGTAGTGATTAAGTCCGATGATTGTAAGCCGATTTCTTGTTCACCAAAAAAAGTAGCCATAAGTATTACCGTTTGAACACCCATTGAATAGAGTGTAAATGAAGCAAGAAATATTTTCAAATGCGGCTGGCATTGTATTTCATTCCACACATTTTTCAATTCGTGGAATCCCGCTGTTAATATTGATACAGTATTTTTTTGCGTAGGAGGGGAGTTATCCAAAGCTGCAAAAGTAATGTGAGCAAAGCCAAACCACCATAAAGCAACGGCAATAAATGAATATGGTGCAATTGTCAAAAATATTTGTGCTTCGGACATTTCTTGCATCGGTAATCCAAAAAAAGTTGGTTTCATAATAATAGCAAGGATGCTGATGAGCAATAATGAACTGCCAATATAGCCCATTGCAAATCCTTTTGCCGATACTTTATCTTGATCTTCCGGCGGGGCAATTTCCGGCAAGAAACCATTGTAAAAAACTAAGCTGCCCGAAAACCCGATACTTGCTCCCATGGCACAAAGTAAACCAAATACCAAGTTTGTGCTCGTAAATTGTGATAATAAAGCACAGCTAAGAGATCCAAAAATACAAAAACCACGTAAGAAATCTTTTTTTCGTCCTGAATAATCAGCTATCCCTGAAAGTAATGGTGTAAGACAACTGACAATGAAGTATGATAAAGCTATTGCATACGAATATAGTTCCGAATTGAGGAATGAATGACCGAAGAGATTCACATAATCAGAGTCACCGGTTTTTGCTACAGCTGCATAATAAATTGGGAAAATGGCAGTATTAATGACGAGTGGATATGATGAGTTTGCCCAATCATAAAAATACCAACCGCGTAATTGTTTTTTTGATTTCATGTTTTTGTACTTTGTGTTTTTGTCACAAAACTACGAAAGTAGATCAGAAACGCTGACTTTTGTCAATAAAAAAGCCGCTGTCGCATCAGCAACAACGGCTTTATGTTATTAGATTACAATAAATTATTCAAAATGTACTGAATAGGGTAATACCATTTGTACTTTTTCTTTC
>JAFLBY010000226.1 GCA_017302855.1 Candidatus Kapaibacterium sp. | reverse complement strand
GAAAGTCCCGCCCGCCGCAGTATGTCGGTGACAATAACAGCTTCCATTTCTTCAGTGCCGTGCGCTATCAAAACCAGCACATGATTCATACTTTCCATAGCTACTTTGCCCCAAGAATATCGCTAAGACATTCCGCTAAATGAGAGAACTTAAATTTGTATCCTAAACGTATAGCTTTTGCAGGTATGACATTTTGGCTATGTGTGGCAATAACAACACTTTCACCCATAATCAAAGAAAGCACATACGTTGGTACGGGAAAAAACGAAGGACGCGACAATCTATTTCCTAATTCTTTCGCAAATTTTTTCATCGTCACCGGATTCGGTGCGACAATATTCATAGTGCCATTGATTGAATTTTCCGACATTGCCCACACTATCATACCAACAACATCATCCGGATGAACCCATGACCACCATTGCTTGCCCGTTCCCAAAGGTCCTCCGATTCCTAAACGGAATGGAAATAACAACTTGGACAAGGCACCTTCACGAGAATCCAACACAATTCCAATTCTACCGATGACCACTCTTGTATGCTCATGAGCTTTCATTGCCGCGCGTTCCCATTCATCGCAGACGTATGCAAGAAAATCTTCTTTCGGTCCATTTGGTGAATTTTCTGTCAAGACTGTATCTTGGCAATCACCATAATAGCCCACGGCAGAAGCTGAAAAGAAAAAACGAGGCGGTTGTTTTGCAGCAATAATTGCTTCGACAAGAGCATTGGTATAAACAATTCGACTGTCGAAAATTTGTGCCTTATGTGAAGGTGTCCATCGTTGTGCAACTGATGCGCCGGCAAGGTTAATCACGGCATCGGCACCATCAATGCATTGTTTCCATTCATTCATCTCCGAACCCCACTGAACTAAGGTGCAATTCTTGGTTAGAGTATCGGCATTAGAATTACGTCGAGTGAGTACAACAATTTCATGCTGTTGCTCTGATAGTTTATGAATCAACTTTTTACCGACAAAACCTGTTCCGCCGGCAATAACAATACGTCCCATAGTTTTTTATCCCCTGAAAAAAAAACGCATAGGTTAAAATGACCTATGCGTTCAAAACGTTGTACAGTACTGATTATTATGGTATTATTCGCTGATAACCCATACTTTTACTGTTGTTGTAACTTCAGGATGCAATTTGACTTTAACATCAAACACACCAAGTGACTTAATTGGTTCATCAATAGTCACATTGCGTTTGTCAACATCATAACCGCGCAATTGCAATTCATCAGCCACCATTTGTTGGGTAACGGTACCGAATAAACGCCCTTCTTCACCAACTTTCATGCCGATGGAGAGTTGCACTTCGGTAAGTTTGGAAGCAAGAAGCTCAGCTTCAGCTTTCAATTTAGCCATATTGGCGATATATCGTTTTTTTTCTGACTCGAATGCCTTAAGAGCACCCGGTGTCGCATAATAAGCAAGATTTTTGGGGATGAGGTAGTTACGTGCATAGCCGTCGCGGACTGTGACTATTTCACCCATTGCACCCAAATTTTCAACCTCTTGACGAAGAATGATTTTCATTGTGATGTTCTTTCGTAATTACTAAAAAATTAAGTGTTTAGGATAAACTATTCGCCTTGTTTCTCTGCTGCTGCTTTCGCTGCTTGTGCCGCTGCATACGCAACACGCGCAGCACGGTAATCACGCAATTTTTGCGGCAATAATACGGTCAAATGACGAAGCACGTTTTCCTCGAGGGTAAACATACGCTCAATGGTAGGAACAATTGCCGGAGCAATTTCATAAGCCATGTAAACGTAATAGCCATTGTGCTTCTTCTTGATTGGATATGCAAGACGACGACGACCCCATTTGTTATGGTCAATAATTTTTCCGCCATGCTGTTCGATGTACTCGGTTACGCGGGCGACCACTTGTTCAATGTCTGCATCTTCAAGAGCAGCATTGACAATATATGTGGATTCATACAAGCGATGTACGCTCATTCTGAATACTCCTATGGTTGTTTATGAAAACAGCCGTCAGCCTCTTTTGAGCGACGGCAGGAAATTGAAAGACTGCAAATATAAGGATTTACTTTTACATACGGATACATTATGTGTGAGTGTCACTTACTTTGTCTCTGGATTTCTTTGATTGTCTCGATGCCTGATTTGCATATTTCTTCGCTTATTGCGCAAATGTTTTGATGGGTCATACATTGCAAATCCTTACAAATCAATAAAATCAATGATGAAAATCTTAAAAATTACCTTCATCATGGTACAAAAACATGCTATTGCACTATCTTTGTAATCGAAAAACACTATTAGCCGATAATCAATGAAATTAATATTTAGAGTTTTTGCGTTCCTTAAAGGGTACAGACACCTTCTGATCTTGTCAATATTCTTCAATTCTTTGTTTTCACTACTTGATGCAGCCGCTATTGCTATCATTCAACCTGTTTTTGAGGTGCTCTTTGGCACAAAGACTTCAACTATTATACCACATACTGTTGTAAATAAAACAGATATATCTTTTCTTACGCAGATAAAAAACTCATTTTATGACTATTTGAGGCAGTTAACATTCGGAGAAACTCCCTTTGATACCCTCTTTAGATTAGCATTGATGCTGTTCTTTATCTTTTTCATTAAAAATGTGTTGAAGTTTTGCTCCGCATTAGTGAACACGCGTTTTACTGAAAATGTTGTGAAAGCTATGAGGGATTCGCTGTTTTCAAAGATTGTATCGCTGTCCATGGATTTCTTCAATGCCCGTAAAGTAGGTGATCTTATGTCATTGACCACAAATGACATATCTGTGATGCACGGGGGGATTTCTCCGATCATCTACACCATATTTCGTGAACCAATACAGATTGCGTTTTTTCTGGCATTATTACTTTCCTTTTCGCCCAAACTTACGATGATTGCTTTTAGCACCAGCATTGTTAGTTTAATTCTCATTCGTTTCTCTGTAAAGTACTTAAAGAGATACAGTCATAGAATGCACGACGCAGTTGCCGGTTACACGACGGCTTTAGTAGAAACGCTTTCCGGTATCAGAATCATAAAGTCACTGAATGCGGAGTCGTCAGCACGCACCAGATTTTCCCGGGAAACGCAGCGTTATGTTAGTGCGGCTATGAAAAACCAAATTATCTCCTCTCTGATACCTTCAATAAATGAATTGACTGCTATTGCTGCTTTGTCGGTAGTTCTTTACATGGGAGGCACAGAGGTCTATAGCGGTAATATGAAAAGTGAAGAGCTCTTAACTTTTCTATTCGCTCTTTTTGCAATAATGAAGCCGATAGCTATGTTAACCGAGATGCCGGCTCATATTCAAAGAGGGCTTGCTGCGGCAGAAAGAGTTTTTGCAGTCTTGGATTTACGACCAACAGTACACAGCGGCACTGCAATAGTTGAAAATTTTTCGCATTCCCTTCACTTTAAAGATGTTACTTTCGCATATAAAGAAAAAAATGCCTTAGAAAATGCAACATTGACCATACCAAAATCAAAAAAAATTGCTTTAGTAGGTTCATCCGGAAGCGGAAAAAGTACATTGGCAGACTTAGCAATTCGTTTTTATGACCCGCAAGGCGGCACAATAGAACTTGATGGACGAGATATCAAAGATTATTCATTAGATTCATACCGTTCACTTTTTGGGGTTGTGTCGCAGGAATCTATTCTGTTTAACGATACTATTGCAAACAACATTCGCTTGGCTTCACCTGATGCACCGATGTCAGAAGTCATTAGGGTGTCGAAGATTGCTCATGCCCACGATTTCATATCAGCGTTACCCGATGGCTATGATACCTATGTAGGTGATCGAGGTATGTTACTTTCAGGTGGTCAGAAGCAAAGAATTGCTATTGCTCGTGCGCTGTTGCATCGCCCTGAAATTGTTATATTTGATGAAGCGACTTCTGCTTTAGACTCAGTATCCGAACTTGCGGTGCAGGAAGCCATAAACGATATTTTGTCACATCAGACGGCAATCATCATTGCACATCGCTTATCCACAATCGTTGATTGTGATTGTATTTATGTCTTTGAACATGGCAGAATAGTAGAATCAGGTAAACACATAGAATTACTTGAAAAAAAAGGAACTTACAAACGATTGTATGATATTCAATTTTCATCTTAATGCTTAAATCATTACGTCAAAATAGTGGATCCATAGTCTTCGCAGTGTTTTTATCGATTAGCTTGTGGTTTTATGTCAACATGAAAGCGGTAACAACACAGATAGTGAAGTATCCCATGGTAGTTAATGCTCAAAATGGCAAAGCTATTGCCTCCGAGTATCCATCTTCCATAGATATCAAGATTAGAACGAATGGTTGGCACTTTTTCAATTTGCAATATATAGGTGCATCACGGATTTGTAACATACGAAGCGAATCGGGCAAAAATACTCCCGACGGTATTGTATATTTTACCAAAAATGAGATACTTCAAAGTCTGGTACCCAATCTAAGTTTGGATAAAGTTGTGGATGTAACTCCCGAAACATTTTCTGTGCAGCTAAGCACGCTAATGACAAAAAAAGTTCCTATACGTCCAATTCTCAATCTTTCTTTCAAAGATAATTATGGCTTAGTGATGCCTGTCGCAATATCTCCGGACAGTGTAGTTTTATCCGGCAGTGCGTCTGCGTTGGAACGTGTAAATGAATGGAAAACTCTACCTGTTACGCTCTCACAGAT
>JAFLBY010000225.1 GCA_017302855.1 Candidatus Kapaibacterium sp. | reverse complement strand
GAAAAAAATCATCAAATTGATATTACCGAAAAAGGAAGAAATCTGATTACTGCTTCCGGCGAAGATCCCGATACCTTCGTTATTCCTGATATTGCAAGTCAATTAAGCCATATCGAAGGCGAACAATCATTAAACGCAGAAGAAAAACAACAAAAGAAAGATGAAGCTCTCCAATTATATTCTTTCCGAAGTGATGTTATTCACACAATATCGCAATTATTGCGCGCATATTCGCTCTATGAAATTGATGTGGATTATGTGATTCAAGAGAGTAAAGTAAAAATTGTGGATGAATTTACAGGACGTATTTTAGAAGGTCGTCGCTATTCCGATGGCTTGCATCAAGCAATTGAAGCTAAAGAAGGCGTTAAAGTAGAAAGAGATACCCAAACATGGGCAACCATCACTTTACAAAATTATTTTCGCCTTTATAAAAAATTAGCAGGCATGACAGGTACTGCCGAAACGGAAGCTGCCGAATTTGAAAAAATATATAGTCTTGACGTTACAGTAATTCCCACCAATAAAAACATCGTACGCAAAGACTTAGACGATTATATTTATCGTACAAAACGTGAAAAATATAATGCTGTTGTCGAAGAAGTTAAAAAAATGGTGGAAGCAGGACGCGCAGTTCTCGTAGGAACAACAAGTGTGGAAGTTTCCGAAGTTCTCAGTAAAATGTTGCAACGTCAAAAAATTAATCATAATGTCTTGAATGCAAAGCAGCATCAGAGAGAAGCGGAAATTGTGACAGAAGCCGGACATAAAGGCGCTGTCACTATTGCAACCAATATGGCAGGACGTGGAACAGACATTAAACTGACAGCCGAAGTAAAAGCCGCCGGTGGATTAGCAATTATTGGTACTGAACGTCACGATGCTCGACGCATTGACAGACAGTTGCGCGGTCGTGCAGGACGACAAGGTGACCCCGGTTCATCACAATTTTTTATTTCGCTCGAAGATGATTTGATGCGTTTATTTGGTGGTGACCGAATTGCCAATATTATGCAAAAAATGAAAGTGCCCGAAGGTGAACCAATCCAACATTCTATGGTTACTTCATCGGTGACAAATGCACAGAAAAAAGTCGAAGAAAATAATTTCGGTGTTCGTAAACGGCTTATCGAATACGATAATGTGATGAATCAGCAACGCACAGCAATTTATGATTTGCGCCGCCATGCCTTATTCGGCGAACGATTAAAAGGCGAAATTCTTGATTATGTCGCAAACCTTGCTGATGAGTGGTTTGACACTTATCATGCCGAAGGAAATCTGGAAGCTTTAAAAAATCAAGTGCGTACACTCTTGCTCTGCGAAATAGAAATAAGTGACAAAGATTTTCCATCTATGAAAAAAGAACACTGCACCGAAATTATTATGGAAGCAGCCTCCGACTTTTATCATCGTAAAGAAGAAAAATTAGGCATAGATTTAATCAGAGCATTGGAAAAATTTGCCTTTTTACAAACCATAGACGATAAATGGAAAGAACATTTAATGGTGATGGATGAATTAAAAGAAGGTATCCATCTTCGTGCTTATGGACAAAAAGACCCATTGCTCGAATATAAGGGCGAAGCTGTAAATTTATTCAGACAATTGGTGGCAATGATTCAAAAAGAAACTGTCCATAAAGCATTCAGTTTATTCCCGCAAGTCATGCAAGCACCGCCGCAACAACAACAGCAACGCCGCAGTGTGCCATCAATGCGCTCTACACCAAGAATGCCGCAAAGACAAAAACCACCCGCAGGTACAAATGATGCCTTGCCTGATCCGTCTGTTGTGACAGTGACGCAATCGCCTTCATTCAGATTCTCGCAACCTTCGGTAAGCACAAATATAAAAAATAAACCTCCGGGTTCAACAGAGTAATTTCTTGCTTTTTTGTGTATCTTTCCCTCATAATATTCGACATGACATCGAATTTGTGGGGGATTTTTTTATGAGCAACTGATATAACATCTTTCATGACGTCGGTCTCAAAGAAATACAATAAAATTGGTACAAAAGCCGGGAAGTTGAATGTTTGTATATTTGCAAAAACAATTCCACCGCCACCTTCAATTGCAATAATATCATTGTATTGAACTTGCAATCCTACTCTTGCGCCATTAAGCAGACCCAGACCTACTAATGGTTTGAACGAAAGAGTTGATGCTGTTTTCAGCGAATCCTGTGCAAAGCATGGCAATGTCATTACACAAAAAAAGAATATGCTAAAGAGTAATTTCATGCAAACGGAGAGTATAGTTGAACGTTTATTTTGTATTTATCTCATCAATATTCTTGTTTGCGAGTTGTTTTTTCGAAGCATGTCTTTCAATCTATGCTTGATAAAAATTCAGGCAAATGTATTGTACATTTGCCTGAAAAAATATTCAATATACAATCTATTATCGCTGGATAACAAAAGTTTTACTTGTTGTGCCTTTTTCCGATTGGACAATAATAACATACGTACCCGCTGCTAATGACTGAGTACTCATTCGTACTTGGTTTTGTAAATTTCCTACCATAGTTTCTGATAACTTTATACCTTCGGGTGAGTAAATCATTACTTTGGTTTGAGCACCTTTATTGTCTAAAGCCACGTCAATATAGGAAGAATTCGGATTAGGATAAATAGCACGGATGGAAGGTGCTTCATTATTGGGTTTTATAGAAATCCCCGTACAATATGGAATAATATATGCAACAGAATCCGTAAGAATTACCTTAGAAAAACATGGAATGGAAACTAATAATGAATCATCACCCTCAAAATACAGTGAATCCTGCTCACTATAGAGTTCCACACTATCCGTATAATAGATTACAGGGTAGTCAAACAGATAATTACCGGTCGTGGTGTCTGTATAAGTAGGACGATGATATTCAATCACTTTTAAAAAGGAATCAACTATAATAGTATCTCCTACTTGCCTAATAGATGTATTTCTGAGAGATGCAATTGCTGTTAAAGACATAGTATCAGGCAATAAAGTAAGAACTGTCTTTTCCCTCATATTTTTCAATATATTATCATTTTGTTCTTTCGGTGTAGAAGAATAGGAACATACTTGATTTGTTAAGGGGCAGGAATTGTCAATCATAGCTCTAAATGTACTGCCCTCTTTTGCATGAAAGCCCGGTTTAAGTTGTATTTCCTGTCCTGCTTTATATGTCAAGGTGCCATCTTCAACAATAACGGAACCTTGTGCATCAGATAAATTGCTATTAACATTCGATCCTGCAATAATATTCGAAGCCGCTTTGATAACACATTCTTCATTGTAATTACGCATACCATAATAGGTATGACTTTGCTGATATACAGTTTCCGGGCATCCTACCAAGCCCGTTTTTATTGCCATCCAATACATCGCAGTTGCTGTTGCTCGTATTGCATAATTCATAAGTTCATCACCTGTATATTCAAATGCACTATATACATCCTCTTTTTTAGTTCCTGTTATTCCTAAATCAATATAACGATGACTCACTAACATACTGTTCCCATTAGCAAGCCAATCATTGCCATTTTCATCTTTAGATGCAAAATGAGCAGAAAGTCTATTCATGGTATAGAACAAATAACGTAAAGCATCTTTATCATTCAGAGAAAATACTTCATAGAGTAATCCACCATGTTGCGATGCTGATTTGGCTGTCCAATTTGTTCCCCAATGATTTAGCACTGGATTTGAGCATGAAATACCATGACCTATAGAAGTTCCCATTTGTAGTTCATAAAAGTCACCATCATCAAGAGGACATGGATGCGTATCAGCATGAGTATGTGCCGGTACACCCATATCTGTCAATAAATGTAATATGCGTCCAAAGATATTCCATCCTATAGTTTTGGCTTTATCGGTCGAAAAAAAATTACTACTGTTAGCAGTAAGGTATATTTTATCACCTTGAAGTGATGGAACCGAAGTTAGAATAATCCCGTATGGTACACTATGAATACCCGTATTTATTAAATTGCAAAGATTATTATATTCAAGTTGAACTGCATAAACATTTTTCCGAATAATTTGCCAACTAGAAGGGAAGCGTCCTTCTACTGAATAATTTCCATTTACAGTAATTCCATGAATATCGTAAAAATGTTCACCATTAAACATATAAATTCGAGCTTTTAAGTATGCATTTTCTCTATCCCCAATAGTTAAAGCAGGAAAGTCAGTCATTACATCATCACCTCCTTGTGCACTCCAAAAATGTGTTGTTGTTATAGTTGAGCCACCCAGTCCATAATATCGCCACACAGCATCAATTTCATCTTCCTGCCATATACCTACCGCAAGTGGATGTTGATGTTCGAATGGTCTATTTATTTGTCCTGCACCAAAAAAGGGATTACCCATAGCATCAATACCTACATAGCTTTTTAAAGCAGGGATTGGTCCGATATGCCTTTCCAAATAGCGATATGCTTCTTGTACAATATATTGATGTACCCATTGTTGATGGGCATTTACTCTTACATTGAATAAGAATAGTAATATGATTGTAAAATATATTTTTTTCATTGTAGTACTTTAAATAGTAAATAATATGATTATTTTTTATAGACGAATATTAACACCGTCGAAGATTACAGTAAAATCTAAAGTTAGAATTGGTGAAATTGGCAGTAAATCATTACCACCGATTCCGCTAGAAATACGAAGATTTGAGATTTTCCCTATGGATATTAACCATCCC
>JAFLBY010000224.1 GCA_017302855.1 Candidatus Kapaibacterium sp. | reverse complement strand
TGAATGAATCAAAGGCATGACAAATCTGCGAAAAAAAGAAAAATATTTTTCAAATTTACCGCATTGATGTATGCCGCCTTGAATTTCTCTTAGATTGTTCTCCCAATACTTTTTACATGATGGTGATACTATAGTTTTCAAGGTTTCAAAAATATCTCTTGAGTGTGGAGAACCCAATATAAAATTCAAAAAATCATCATAAGAAAGCTCGGAGATTGCCGCTGCTTTTAATTCACATAAGTGTAATTGTGCTATATTACTATCTATTGCATACAGTTTTTTAGGGGACGTTGTGAGTAGTGCAAAAGAATTATCTCCACCGGATGCAATACTTATAATATTACAGGATGGAGGTAGCTGGATTGATTGTAATATTAATTCTATATCTTCCCAGCAATTGGCATACTTTATAGTTTCATCCATATTTCTCGATAATAGTTACAGTTCCATTTGTGCCGTCAATCTCAATTATATCACCAGTCTGTAGCACACTCAAAATGTCTTTTACTCCTACAATACATGGAATGCCCATTTCTCTCGAAACTATTGCTGAATGACTCAATAAACTCCCTCGTTCAACCACTATTGCTGATGCACTTGGAAAGAGTACAACCCAACCCGGATCTGTACTTGCTGTGACCAAAATAGTATTGTTCAATGAGTCAATTTCGGTAGGAGATTGAATAATCGAAACTTTACCACGTACTATGCCCGCGCAACATCCGATACCCTGTAAAGTTTTCTTGCTGCTTATTGTCTTTACATTAGTATTAAAAATAGAGAAATCTCTCTCCTGCGAACTTGCCTTTATTCGTTCGGGTAAGTGTATGTTTTCGAATCTGGAATATTCTAATTTTCGTAGATGTACTATAGCTTTTAAATCTTTTTGAGCAGCCATGTTTTTAACTGTATCAAATATCTCTTGTTGTGTAAGATAAAATATATCAGAGATATCGTCTATAAAATTGTTTTCAGTAAATTTGTTCCCGAATTCGACCATCATCGTTCGTACCATACCGAATCCTCTAGTCCGTTCAAATCTGAGATTTTCTCGATTGCTTACTAAGTAACGTGTTTTATGAAGTATATATGAAAATATTAACTTTCGTAATGGATGACCTTTTAGAACATGTGATACTTTTGTTTCAGCATCTTTTCTGATTGTTGATTCTTTTCTTACTATTGTATCTTGTTCACGGCAGACATAATTTTGTAATATTTTTATGTAATTTTCAGGTCTTTGCTTATAAGTAACTGTTTCTAATTTTAACTCACCAACGCAACGATCACCCCATTTCATGAGATATGCTTTAATAGCTTTATCAATTTCACTAAATTCTGCTTTGTGTAATATAGAAAGTATCTCTTTAGGGGTACTTGATATGAAGCAGGTGAGTGCTGATGGTGATTGTTTAATCATGTTCGCAATGAATTGAGTCATCTTGGCGGGTTCTGTAGAAATAATATCGCCGGAACCTGTCACTAAGTCATTGTGTACTATTCCATTTTCATCTAATTTATATTTCTTAACAAGTTTTTGTAACAATCCAAAGTAAATCATACAAAAAAAATCGTTTACCAGCGGTGCTTTCCATTTTTTGACTAGAGTTGTTTCAAAATTTTGATAATTTTCTAACAGTTCGTTCAAAGCCATGGTTTTATAATCCATCGCTTCATATTTCTTCATAATTGAATTGAAGTATAATTGAAATGCAATGCGATCTTTGTTAAGCGAACTATGTTGTTTGATTATTTTTATTACCGCTATACTTAAGTCGAAGATGCTCTCTATTGTGTTTGAAGAATGTTGTACTTGTATATCAAATTTTTCTTTCACCCCCATCATATTGTCCATAAGTTCCTTGTTGAGTGAGTAACCGGGCAATAATGATAGCGTTTTATGCCAATTGTTCAAATTATAATACACTTTTCCACAAAGTAAACCGAGCATAGTAGAATAAGTCTGAGAATTCTTTTCAATCGTAGCAAGTTTGATACCCAGAACTTGTGATAGTTGTCTATAGACAGCTTCGTACATCTTTTCGATAAATGAAAAAGTAAGTGGTAATGTTAAGCCGGGATAACTTTCTATAATATTACTGTTGTCCCAAATAATGTATTCGTCTTTTTTCTGAGATAAAGCTGTTATTGGGCGTGCCTGTAGCAAGTACAATTTTTCATTGTGAAAACAAAACTCAATGTCTTGAGGGCATTGGAATAATTCTGTAACCTTTCTGATAAGTAAATTTATTTCTAATACCTGTTGGTCGTTTAGACTTGAAGCTTCCGATTCAATCTGACTCAACTCTAATTTGCAGGTACCATGTCCTGTTTGTGAGTCAAATTGAATTATGTGTTTTTTTTCTGCTAAAGTGGGTGTGATTTTCTCGTTTTCTACAATGTATAAATCTGCATTAATTTCGCCGGACACAATACCTTCACCTAATCCTCTGACAGCATTGATAACAGTTTGGTTGATATTGCCGGTAAGAGGGTTCATCGAAAATGCAACTCCGGAGACATCTGCGTTAATCATACGTTGCACAATAATTGCTATTCCTAACGAATGGATATTATTATATTCTTGATAAGATTCAACTCTTTTGCTGAATGCTGATTCCCAGACTGAAACTAATGCCTGATTAAAAGTGCTCTTCGTAACAAATAATTTTGTTTCATATTGGCCTGCGAATGAATTTTGATTTCCATCCTCATTTAGTGCAGAAGATCGAACAGCCACATAGCTTGACTCACCCAGATTGCTGAAAATTTCTTCAATAAAAGTATCGTTGAATTTGTAATTTCTAATTTGACTCTTGTTGATATCTACATCATGCGATAGAAGAGATGTTAAATAATCAGCCGGAATGATAGTAAACTCAGGAATATCGAATCCATTACTTTTCAGTTTTAATAAATTATTAGCCTTGGCGCCATAATTCTTACTCTGGTTTTCTATGTTTTTTGAGTGATACAACATCATCGTAATATACTTATAATCATTGGGATTCCGCCTAATATCAGATACATTGAAAAGGTCCATATTGCAGAGCTGATTTCAATCATTTTTGCATAGCGGATACTTGGTCGAATGAAAAAGAGAATTGCGGGAACACTACAAATTATAAAGACCAGACTAAGTACAATATATGACAGTGATGAATGTCCGGCAAAATCAGCTGCAATGAGAGCAAAAACCCATGTGATAAATAAAAGAAAAATCCAAGATAGTGGTGCTCGTTTGGTACCTAATTGAAATGTATAACTTAAGACACCGGGTTCTTCTTGTTCCGGTGATTTTATTTTTCTTCCGATTTCTAAGACGAGACCGTTCATAAAACTGACAACAAAAAAGAAAATTAATCCATTGGGTGCTTTATCTTGTTGCAAGAACCAATCAAAGCCACTAGCAAAAACATCAACTAATGGGATAATGAGCATGTGGCTTGTTACATACCAAAACTGATGACGTTTTAACCATTCTTTCACAAAGAACTCTTTCGTCATAAGATATAAATACGAATATACCATCATTAACAAAATAATCATCTTGGGGAAGAAGATATATGTAATGAACACTTGTATAACCGTAGTTGCTATGGCTATATATTTCAGTTCTTTTAATGAAATCAGACCTCGAGGTACAGGTAAGTACTTTCTATACTTCTTGTCATCTTCTTGGTCTTTAAATTCATCTAAAATTCTTAAAATAAAAAAGAGTAAAATAGTATTAAAAATGCACACGAGAAATTTATCAAGTGAGATAAACTCTATTAGTCCTCTGCACATTCGTGAGTATGCGATAGCTGAGAAGCTAAAGGAACTAACTAAAAAGAAGTAAACGACAAATGGGTAGCGTTCTTTTTGATAGATTAAAAAACGAGTAAATAATGATTTGCCGTGATTCATTTTTTTCTTCCAAAAATTTTGTGAGCTTTAGAAAAACTGCCACATGCTATAGAAGCCGCAATGCTTAATTCACCGGCTAAGACTGTTGCACCGCAAATTTCAGCTAATTTTCTCGCGCTTCCTTCTCCCTCGCAACCTAATAATCTAAGACATTCTTGTTGCGTAGGCAATCGAGTACCACCGCCCACAGTGCCTATAACTAAACTCGGTAGCGTTACTGAGACATATAAATTATGTTCATCGTTCACTTCCATTCTCGTTATACCCACATAAGCTTCGGAGATACATGCTGCATCTTGGCCTGTTGCTAGAAACAATGCTGTTAATCCATTTGCAAAATGTCCTTGTATTCCTATGCAACCGCTTTGAACGGCTGCAACCGACGATGACTGCCAGTACTGTGCAATTTTTTCAGGAGTAGTTCCTAAAATATCCTTAACAACCTTTCGTGAAATTAGAGCTTCAGCAGTTACTTTTTTTCCCCTCACTGATGTAAACGATACAGCAGTTGCTTTTTTATCACCGGCGTAATTACTCTCAATGAACCAGTGTTGGGGTTGTATTGGGGTATTAAGTATGATGTATTGACAGATAGCATCAGTGCAAATCGTAGCCATATTTTGTCCCGCTGCCTCACCGGTGTAAAATTCGAACACTATGACAACATGATTTCCTTCCATATTAATTTTCATGTCTTCTAATTGCGCATGATTACTGTGTTGTGTGACGATTTCTTTAAAGGTAGCTGTTTGCCCTAATGTCCACTGCATAAATTTCCCAACTTCTTGGAGAGTCCTAAAT
>JAFLBY010000223.1 GCA_017302855.1 Candidatus Kapaibacterium sp. | reverse complement strand
ACGCCTTTTTGCATCTCGATGAACTCAATCGCTTGCGTTAGAAGCGCTTGAAGGATCCGGGAATCAAATGATTGACGGGATTATGATGCCAAAATCCATTGAAACGGAATCGCCCGGATTTACTATTAAACTTAATCTGCAATATACATTCAATGAAGCAATAAATGATGCGGAATTTGCTCCTAAAAAATAAAGTTTTTTTGGAATGAATAATTTTCCGAAAGGTTGTCATATACAATGACAGCCTTTTTTTTTATGGGTTGTTTCATAATGTGATGGAGCCATGAATAGTAAGTGATGGTGAGTATAAATATACACCGGTCTTCCTCATTTCTATAGTGATACTTTTTCTGCTGATTCACTCAGTTGATGTAATGACCACTGTCAGATTAGGCGCAAAAAAGTGATTATAATTCAGACGAAGAACTCATGAACCCACATACTCTCCAATATCAAGTTCATGATTATCAGAATTAATCGTTAAATTTGTTGGACTTCTGATGCGTTATCATAAGCACAATCCATGTAAATGCGAGCATCAACGGTGAGATACAATTACACAAAAGGAATATATGTTACTAAAAGCACAACAAGATTTTGCCCTGCATCATTATTCTGATGAGATATATGACAAATTTTTACGGGACTTAGATAATGATGTGGGTATGCACATAGAGTATCGTGTATGCGAAATGCCTATTTTACAATCATATTCTCTCAAGCAAAAATTAGAACAAAGTGCCACCGACATTACCCTTGAATGTATGGGAAGCGCGCATCTGCAAGCATCGGGTTCTTCACTCAAACGGGAATACACCGTACCGGGCGATGAAACAAAGCCATTGTTTGTTATTGTTGATTTTGCGATTACCGGTGATCAAGAACGGGGTTGGACACCTAAGGTAGTGGAATTACAGGGCTTTCCGTCACTGTACGGCTATCAATATATTCTCAGCAAGCGTATGATGGCGACGTACCCGTATTTGCAAGAACAATTCACTCATACATTCAGCAATCTTGATGATGAGCAATATCTTGATTATGTGCGCCGCGCTATTGTGGGGGATTGTCATCCCGATGAAGTGGCTCTTTTAGAGATAGACCCTTTGACACAAAAAACTCGCCCCGATTTTTGCATGGTACAAAAACTATTCGGTGTGCAAGAAACGAATATTCGTCATATCAGAAAAGAAGGAAAACGATTATTCCATGAGCGTAATGGTCAATGGGTGCCTATACGCCGCGTTTTTAATCGGACAATTATTGATGAACTTGATGATATGGGAGTGGAGATACCTTTTCGATGGACCGATGAACTTGACATTGAGTGGGCAGGGCATCCGAATTGGTATTTTCGCATCAGTAAACATTCTTTACCACATTTGCATCATCACAGTGTGCCCAAGGCAACTTTGTTGAGTGAACTGACAACGATACCGGATAATCTTGAGCCTTTTGTGCTTAAACCATTATTCTCTTTTGCCGGCAAAGGGGTAAATATCCATCCTACGAAGCAAGATATTGATGCCATACCTGCCCATGAATATGACACATGGGTATTACAGGAAAGAATTGACTATGCCGAATGCATTTATACTCCTCACGGTATGAACAAAGTGGAGGTGCGCGTGATGAGCTTATGGTTGCCGGAATGGGAAAAACCGTTACCGG
This sequence comes from Candidatus Kapaibacterium sp., assembly GCA_017302855.1. Classification (GTDB taxonomy): domain Bacteria; phylum Bacteroidota; class Ignavibacteria; order Kapaibacteriales; family UBA961; genus UBA2353. Next base: position 3,069 of record JAFLBY010000223.1, on the reverse strand, counting down.
TTATGTCTCTTGCACGCACCGGCAGAGGTCCCATGATGGGGGTACGGTTTAATAGTGTTCCGTGGACCGGTTCATCGGTATGTCTCTTCGAAAAACCATAAACAATAGCAATGATACGTCACAAAGCATTAGTTCAGATTGTAACAACTTAACACAACTATAAAGGTTTATCAAAATGAAAACACTCTTTGCATTCACTTGCGCTTTCCTTGTGAGCACACTTTCACTCTGGTCACAAAATGTGAGCATGGCAACGGTTGGTCCCAAAATGACCGGTAAATCGGCAGACTTTACATGGAAGGAAGGGGATAAGACTATTTCTTTATCTCAATTTGGCAAAAACAAAGTTATATTCCTCAATTTTTGGGGCACATGGTGCGGTCCATGCCGCAAGGAAATCCCTGATATTATTGCACTTCAAAAAGAATTCCCGGGCACGGAGTTTGTCGTGGTCGGTATTGCTCTCGAGCGTGACCAAGATCCGGTAGCGACTGTAAAAAGTTTCATGAAAAAAAACAATATGGATTATCAGATGGTGATTGGCAATCAAGACATTACCGATGCCTTTGGGGGGATTACCGCTGTGCCAACCACATTTATCATTGGCAAAGATTTCAGCGTGGCAGAAAAGCTCGTCGGCTTGAAATCTAAGGAAGAATTTGTTGCTGCCGTAAAAAGAGCAATGGCGAAGTAAGAAAAAAAAAATGTACTAAGATTTGGTACATTTGTAAATTTCTCTTATTTTTGCAGTCCTAAATTGATTCCGACTTAGCTCAGCCGGTTAGAGCATCTGACTGTTAATCAGAGGGTCCACAGTTCAAGTCTGTGAGTCGGAGCATCTAAAGTCCTTAGTGTATTCACTAAGGACTTTTTTATGACTCATTACCAACAAAAGTCCATGACTTTACTCCATGGGTCTATTCCTTGCTTTTTGCATTTGCCTCATCCATTTCGACCGATTCGGCGGGCTCATCAACACTCTAATCATTAACTTCACAACAACTGTTAAACAGCGTTACTCTATGTGACGGGTTGTGGCTAATGCTTTTTTTAGTTGTCAAACAAGTAGGGGAGAATGTTAAGTGATTTGTTCCAAAGGTATGTAAAAAGATTACAGTCTTATAAGCAATCGAAATTTCTTTGCCAAAGTATTGATGAATATATGAACTTGTCTATATAATATGTAAGCAACTTATCAAGACCTTATATGGTTATGAAATAAAAACGTATGTGATACCATTCTTTTGTGACCAAATTTAAAAGTACGTCGTTGACAAAGGTTGCTTATCGTATCTCGAGCTGTGCTCTATTGTGTAACACGCAGACATTGCAAACACAATAGTGCGATATACCAATTAATTGTTCATAATCAAAAAATAGTTGCAATCTTTATGTGTTTAGACAAAGTTCTATATTGTAAATGCTTAGCAAAAATGTAGTTCATAATATATTCTTTAGGCAAGTTTGGTAGTCTCTTTATTCAAGATTATTTATATTTCTTGAAAATTTCTTACTGTATTTATTCAATAAATAAACGTCGTTAGTAAGCTTATCATAGTAAATGTAGCAAAGGATTCATCTCCTTGTTTCAGTTTAAGCCCCTTTTTTTTAACAACTCTTCTACATCCTTGCTTGTATTTGGTTTTTTAAGCAACTTGTAAATGAAGATAATGGGAATCAACATTGGAACTAAGAATCCAAAATGTGTTTCGGCAGACAAACTCCAAGAAACAAGACCAAATACTAGTATTCCTGCAAGAAAACCAATATATAAAGCATGAAAAATTCTAGAACTCTTAAGATTTCTTTTTTCGACTAATAGTTCTTCATCAGTCATTTGGTAAATATCTTTATTGTTCATATTACTCTGTTGTGTTTATTTCTGTTATGAATTGAATGTTTTATCTACTTAAGGCATTCATCATCCTTCGTTTGCTCAAAACTACAAAAATTTGATAAGACAATAAAAAGTGAAGCACTAATACTTCATTATGATACAGTAAAGTAAGGCTGCATTCATTGGACGGAGGGTCTAAGATTTACTTTCTCGGTATTGCTTTTGTCGGCAATGTACACTACAATCCTCATATAGTGCATAGCATAATCCGGGTACCGAAAATGAAGCATTTTTCCTTCTTCTTTTTTTCTTATCAATGATTGATATGTGACCCATTTGCCACCCCTAACCACATTACACCAACAAAATTTTATGCAGCGTACAACATTTTCCGTAATTTTGTGACTGACCAATCGGTCAATTACAAATTTACTGGAGTTATTATGCAACACTATGTACGTAATCGGGCATTATTGTTTATGGCTATGTTCTTTAGTTTTATCTACTTCGGCATTGCAGGCAATCCCGTAACGGTGACGGTAAAAGGGAATGGTGAAGGATTAGCGGATGTCATTGTACGCATTGAGCGCTCTCGTGATGCTATCAGTATGAGCAGCGAAGCCCTTGCCGACCCAATACGCCGCCCCATGAAATCGGTAAATACGAATGCCTCGGGTATTGCAATATTTGCAGATATTGAAGAAGGGAAATATCGTATTACCGCTGAAAAAATCGGCTGGAAACGTCAAGGAACTATCATTGATATGCGTGCAGGGGCTGCCAATATTGAGGTAGAATTACAAGAAAATGAAACGCGTATGGAAGAAGTAACAGTGTTCGGTGCGGCTCGTCGCGAACAAAAAATCACCGAAGCACCTGCCGCGATTACTGTTGTTACACCTGTGGAGATTAATAAAGGGACTTCACATGGGCAAATCGGAAAATTGCTCGAAGGATTGCAAGGCGTGGATATTGCGCAATCGGGTATGAATGATTTTAGTATAAATACGCGCGGGTTTAATAATTCCATAAATCGTCGTATGCTTGTGTTGATTGATGGACGTGATCCGTCCACACCGCTTCTGAATCTTGTGGAATGGAATTCATTTCAAACAGATATGGCGGATATTAAAAGTATTGAGGTTGTGCGCGGTCCCGGTTCTGCTCTCTATGGCTCCAATGCGTATAATGGCGTGATTAATATTACCACCTATTCGCCGCGTGATGTTCTT
>JAFLBY010000222.1 GCA_017302855.1 Candidatus Kapaibacterium sp. | reverse complement strand
AAGAGTAGCAAGGAACAATCAAACAACACAAACAACCAAATAACAACAAAAGGACTAAACCAATGTACAATGCAATAGCAATCATACCCGCCCGATACGCCTCAACACGCTTCCAGGGCAAACCGCTCGCCGACATCAACGGCAAAACACTCATACAAAGGGTCTATGAACAAGCACAAAAAGCAAAAAACATCCGACGAGCAATCATAGCAACCGACGACCACCGCATAGAACAAGAATGTCAACGCATCGGAGCAGAATACATACTCACTGACCCCGCATTACCCTCCGGCACCGACCGCATAGCGCAAGCATACCAAAAACTTGGCGACACTGCCGACTTCGTACTCAATGTGCAAGGCGATGAACCCATCGTCCCCCCCCAACTGCTCGACGATTTAATCAGCGCAGCATACAATAACAACAGCCATATCACCACGCCCATCACACCAATACGCACAACCGAAGAACTGCTCAATCCAACCATCGTCACAGTGGCAATGAACCAACACCAACAAGCGCTCTACTTCTCACGAAGCCCCATACCCCATCTGCAAGGCAAGCCAATAGACCAATGGCTCGATAATCAGACATACTGGAAACACATCGGGCTTTACTGTTACAAAGCGGAAATGCTCCGAACATTCGCCGAGCTGCCCCCATCGCCCTTAGAAAAAAGCGAATCCTTAGAACAGCTCCGCCTTCTCGAAAACGGAGCCATCATCCATTGCGTCAAAACAAACGCAACACTCATTGCCGTGGACACGCCCGACGATGCACAAAAAGTACGCGATTATCTCAACCACCATAATCTCGAATAAAACAAATCATCCAAATAAGAACAAGTATATTTAGAAATTTATTTGCTATTTTTGTCCTTGAAACTACAATAGGGTGTTTATATTTTATATGAACAAATATCTTAACCATAAATCACTTTCCAAATGAACAGTTCTAATTATACAACTATCAATGGAATTAATGTTCCCGAAGGAATGTACCCTGCATGGTCTCTCACCGAAGATGAAAAAAACAAATCATTAAAAAATAAATCACTTTTTTGCTCTAATGTAAGACCATCTACATTTTTTAAGCTAACAGGAAGAATTAATCATAACATCATTCAAGGAAATCTACAACATATTAATAGCAATGACTTCCACAGAAACATTGTTGGAATTTACACATATTTTTCTGATTTCCAAGAGAGAAAACCTGTATATTTCACTTTTGATAATATTACTCTTTATCGTCTTCTTGAAATATTACCGGAAGAACCATTAAGTTTCATTCTCCAAAGAATTGACTCGCCTCGTATAATTCAGGATAACAGAGCGTTTATGATCATGCCTTTTGGTAAGGAAGAGTTAAATGATTTCTATTTTAAGAGTATAAAAGGATTTCTAAACACTGAACTTAACATAAGCATATATCGAGCGGATGATTTTAATGGTAACGATATCATAGTGGAAACAATTTACAATCAAATTGAGATCTCTGAATTTATTATTTGTGAAACAACTTATGACAACAAGAATGTTTTTTATGAGTTAGGTTATGCATCTGCTCTTAACAAAGAGATTTTAACAATACAGAACGAAAAAATCAGCAATAATTTTTTCTTCGATAGAGCACATATACGAACAATAACATATAATTTAGACGAAATTGATATATTTCACGATAGATTGAGAAAGTCAGTCATAGCCATTAGAGACAAAGTAATGTCACAGAACACATAAGTTAACTTCTACTTTAGTATAGAGATAAAAATTCAATATTTTCATAACTATTCTCTAATACATTTCAAATACTACTATGTAACAAAGGGTTCATAGCATTAGGAAAATCTCTCATTTTCCATACCACTCTTGTTCTCAGGCATTGCGGGTGTGGACTTGGGCTTAGTATGGTATATCACATAATCCTCATATTTCGCCGGATTCACATCAGCCCACAACAGCTTCCCTATCGTACAAAAACCAACCATCGTTTCATAAATCTCATTCAGCGCATCCGCCCGACGAAGCGTCATCTCCATCCGCTCACGCTGCGCATCCGTCACCGCATCCGCCAAAACCATCAACTCCGTACGTGCCGCCGCCAACTCATCCACCATGGGCTGCGTCAGACCAAAAACCGATAATGCCGCAAAATTTTCCGACAGCACCGCAAGCGCATTTTGGCAACTCTCAAGCAATTCCGATGTGTTTTTTTGTGACAAATTATGACAATCCATCACCCCAATCAATGGAGTTTGCGCCCCAAAACACAGCCGCACACGCAGCACCATGCCCTCTATTTTTGCTCGAATTTGCTCTTGCTTTTTATCACGCGCCGCCACCGCTTCGGACACATACCAACGACTTATCACATCGTCCGCAAGAGCATCCGCCACCGCTATTGCCTCCGCAAAATTCTGCCTTTGCTCCGCTGTCACCCCATATTGCTCCAACAAATCCGCATCGCGCTCCATTGCCGACGATACTTTCCTTGCTTTGCTCATCATTTGTTGTGCGGATAATCGAAAGTGAAATATTCGCATGGATTTTACCCTTTCTGCTTGATGTTTGTCTGTAAAAAACACAAACTGTACTTTAACATTTTATGCTTATTGAGTTATATGCTTTTTCTTTCTTTTATGAGAATTTTGGGTTGATTCGACTAACTCACATTTCTCCGCCAGAGTCTTGTTCATGCCCATACCCAAAGTTCAGGAAAGAGCTTCGAGATTCAATTTTGAACCATTATTGCTGCCATAGTCCTCCATTTATATGCTTTTTATGGGTTACTATGACGAATAAAGTTCCATTGAACGAACGGTTTGATTGAAGAACCTACTCAAATGCACTGCTAAGCGACTTTTTTGGGGTGTCTATTCCCACAATAGTACTTCATAATGGGCTTTGCGGCTATTAGATTCTGTTTTTTGCATTTAGATACGGCTTTTGTAATGTTCATTTTTAATTATTGTCTATTTATTGTTTGTCAATATGCTTGCAATAATAGCAATTTTTTGATAATATTGGTTCATTTTGCATGTTGATGCAGTGCGTCTATAACTTTAGATGCTGCGTCTTTTATACAATATACTTTGTATATAAAAACAGATACTGCGTCTTTTAGTTTAATTACTGCGTCTATAATGTACTATAATGCGTTATTAAATATTAGTCCTGCGTCTATAGATACGTGTACTGCGTCCATAGTTATTTTCACTGCGTCTATGATTATATAAACTGCGTCTATGATATTTTACACTCAATACATAAGACGATAGAGTTTATATGACGTAATGGGAATGCGATATTGATGGAGATATTGATAGCGAAGGAATTGAGCAAGCGATTGAGGATTTCGATGAGAACGAAAAAAACCCCAAATGTCTTCGATTTGAGGTTTTAAGTGTTTGTACAAAGGGCGTAACAGTTAGTTTTTGAGTGCTTCAGCTCCGCCAACGATTTCGAGCATTTCTTTAGTGATTGCCGCTTGTCGAAGATTGTTGAATTTGAGTTGAAGAGATTTTGTAAGGTCTTTGGAATTTTTGGTTGCTGCTTCCATAGCGACCATACGCGCTGCGTTTTCGGCTGCATTAGAATCGAGAAGCGATCGCCATAGTTGATTAGTGAGGTATTTTGGTAAGAGTGTGTCCATGATGTCTCCGCGCGATGGCTCGAAGATATAGTCGGACTGCTCTCCTGATACTGATTTCTTGGTTTCTTGTTGGTTTTTGCGTTCGATTGGTAAGAGTTGCTCAGTCATAACTTCTTGTCTCATGACGGAACGAAATTGATTGCCGATGACTTCTACGTGGTCGAATTTTTCTTCTGAGAAGCCATTGAGTACGATTTCGGCAAGCTCTTGTGCGGTATCGAAGCGCAATTTTTGGAATATGTCCGGAAATGTCGCAATGACGGGAATGCTCTGGCGTTGGAAGAATTGCACGGAGCGTTTTCCGACAGCAATGACGGAAACTTGGGCATCGGGAAATTCTTGTTGGATACCGGCTTTTACCCTTTGAGCTGCTATTCGCAAGACATTAGTGTTGAAGCTGCCGCATAAACCACGGTCGGAACTAATGACGATGACCGCCACAGAACGTATTTTTTGCGGGCGACGGAGTAAGGGATGGTAATAGTCCTCTTCGACGGAGGAAGCCAGATTGCCGAGAATCTCGGAGAGTTTTTTGGAATAAGGTCGTGCGGCTAAGATAGCTTCTTGCGCTCTTCGGAGCTTCGCCGCTGCTACCATACGCATAGCGGAAGTGATTTTGGAAGTGTTTTTTACCGCTACGATACGTTGTTTTATGTCTCTGAGAGTTGCCATAGTCTTAAAGTAAAGAAAAGATTTACCAATATTGCCAAGAGTTACGAAGATGTTGGCGAACATAGTCGTTCACCGCGTCTTCGAGTGAGCTGAATTTCGTTTGAGGGAAGCATTCGATAACAGAAGTCATGTCCGCTTCGGTAAAGTTTTGATATTGTGAGCTTAGAGAATCGGGCATTGGGACATATTCTATGTTCGGCACGATGTCCATCGCATTGAATACCGCATTGGCTAAGTCATTCCATGAGCGTGCTTTTCCTGTTCCAAGATTGTAAAGTCCGAATATGTCACGGTTGTTAATCCAATGCCAGAGAAGGTCGCAACAATCCTTGACATAGACAAAATCCCTCATTTGCCCGCCATCAATGTATTCGGGCGTTGTTGATTGGAAGAGTTTGACTTTACCCGATTGCTTGATCTGGTTGTATGATTTGTATATCATACTTGCCATATCGTTTTTGTGGTATTCATTCGGACC
>JAFLBY010000221.1 GCA_017302855.1 Candidatus Kapaibacterium sp. | reverse complement strand
TTTGGTGCCGCATATATTGGTGATGTCTGCCACGCCTATACCACGCACTTTGAGTATGACGCTGTATGGTGATTTGGATGTTTCCATTATCAATGAATTGCCTAAGAACCGTAAGCCTATACGGACGAAGATTATCTTTGAGAATGAATTGCGCACATATTTTGACTTTATCCGTGCTGAGGTTGCGAAAGGTCGTCAGGCATATATCGTGTATCCTTTGGTGGAACAAAGCGAGAAAATGGAGCTGAAATCGGCAGTTGAGCATTATGAGCATTTGCAAACGGAAATTTTCGGCGACCTTAGAGTGGGCTTGCTTCATGGTCAGATGCTGTGGTATGAGAAAGATGATGTGATGAAAGCATTTTATCGGCGTGAATATGATGTATTGGTCGCAACAACGGTGATAGAAGTGGGGATAGATGTGCCCAATGCCACCGTGATGTTGATTGAAAATGCAGAACGTTTTGGCTTGGCTCAATTACATCAACTGCGAGGGCGAGTAGGGCGCGGTGCGGAGCAATCATATTGTTTTTTGGCAACGAAAGATCATTTCCGTTATCACATTGGCAAAAAGCCGGAGGAACTGTCGGCTGCGCGGGCAACGGTGCTGCGTTTAAAAACGATGGAGGACACAAATGATGGGTTCAAGATAGCAGAAGTGGACATGACATTGCGCGGTCCGGGCGACATATTAGGCACCCGACAAAGTGGCATGCCGGAGTTTCGTTATACTGACTTGGTGTCCGATGGAGATATCATAACGATGGCGCGACGTGAGGCATTTGCCGTGATAGAAGCAGATCCACATTTACGTAAGCCGGAACATCAGAAACTGCGTGCAGCATTTCTGGCGTCGTATGGTTCGGGGCACGGTTTTTTTGATGTTGCCTAAGAAATAGACGTGGCAATTTTTCGGACGGTCTATGCTTTCGTATCTTTGCGCATCATTTTGAAAGACGAATATGGTAGAGTACATCATAAAGCGGATACTGTTATTTATCCCTACATTGTTTATTATTACGCTTATCTCATTTAGTATAAGTCGTTTAGCGCCGGGTGATCCTGCTGCATTGAAAGTAGGGGCAGGTGCAGACGGTAATATGAGCGGTTCGACGGGTATAAATCCCCATATCATAGAGCTTGTTCGCAAGCAATGGAATTTGGACAAACCTGTGTGGCAACAATATGTGATTTGGATGGGCGATATGTTGATGCTTGATTTTCGGGATGCATTTGCCAATGGTCAAGTGAATCTTTCCGCATTGAAAACAAGGTCTGTGCCATATTTCGGCGATTCTTTCCAAGATAATCGTCCTGTGCTTGAAAAATTAATAGAGTTTGTTCCTGTCACATTATTTATGAACATAGCAGCCGTTTTTCTTGCATACATAATAGCTATACCATTGGGAATCTATTCTGCTACGCATCAAGGCAGTTTTTTCGATAAATTATCCACAATTCTATTATTTGCACTTTATTCTTTGCCGATATTTTGGGTAGGTACGCTTGCCATCACATTTTTATGTAATTATGAATTTCTCAGCTTATTTCCGTCGGGGGGGCTGCGTTCGCCTAATTTCTCTGATCAATGGTCGTTTTTTCGTCAGATAAATGATTATGCTGCGCATTTAGTATTGCCAATGATTATTTATACGTATGGCAGCTTTGCCTATATCTCGCGTCAAATGCGTTCGGCAATGTTGGAAACAGTAAGACAAGATTATATTCGAACAGCACGTGCAAAAGGTCTAAGTGAAAAAAAAGTGATATTTGTTCATGCCTTACGCAATTCGCTTATTCCGATAATTACACTTTTGGCAGGCATATTGCCTGGTTTAATTGGTGGTTCGGTTATTATTGAAACCATTTTCAGCGTACCGGGAATGGGTGAACTTTCTTTTAAAGCATTGGTAGCGCGTGATTATCCTATGATAATGGCAGTATTTACTATTTCAGCAGTTCTTACTCTTGTTGGAATTTTAATTTCGGATTTACTATATTCTATTGTTGATCCTCGCATTGCCTATTCCAAGAAAAATTAATATTTTGTATTTATCCAACTATTAACACTATCAATGGCAGCAACAAAAACCCCATATTTTCTAACACTTGAACGTAATAAACAGTGCAAAGCATTGGAAGCTCTTATTTTCGCTTCCGATGATCCATTAACTGCGCGTGATTTATTCCGTTTTCTTATTCTTGAAGATTTTAATCAACAAACAACCGTTGCGGACAATGGTGAAGAGCCGGCTCCGCAAGAAGATTTGTGGGGGACATTCACGCCCGAATATTTTGACGAGTTGATTGGCGAGATAAATCTGGATTTGGATTTTTCTTCCCGACCTTTCCGCATTGTTAATGTTGGCGGTGGTTTCCAATTTGCAACCACCCCTCAATACGGCGAGTATGTGCAACGATTATTAAAATCGAAATCGCGCCGTCGTTTGTCGCAAGCAGCTTTGGAAACATTGGCGATTATTGCCTATAAACAACCCACCACACGTTCGGAAATTGATGCCATTCGCGGTGTGAATTCCGGTGAGGTTGTGAATGCTCTCTTGGAAAAAAATCTTGTCACAATTTCAGGCAGGGCAGAAACAATCGGCAAACCATTATTGTATTCTACGACGGATGAATTTTTGCGTGTTTTTGGTATTAATAAATTATCCGATTTACCGAAATTGAGAGAAATTGAAGAATTGATGGAACATAGTCCTCAAGGAGCAATTCTTGCAGCTATGGAGCAAATGAATAAAGAAGAAGAAGTCAGTACTCCCATCGAAGAATCGGAAAATGATATTACCACTACTTTAGCAGTGGACGAAGCAGAGAATGTCGAAAATAGTGTAGATATTTTATTGGAATCAGACACTGTCACGGAATCGCCAATAATGGAAATATCGGAAACAATATCCGCAGAGGAAGAAATATCCGCAGAGGAAGAAATATCCGCAGAGGAAGAAATATCCGCAGAGGAAGAAATATCTGCAGAGGAAGAAAATGATATTCCCGTTGACATTTTAGCGATAGAAGCAGAGAATGTCGAAGAAAGTGTAGATATTTTATTGGAATCAGACACTGTCACGGAATCGCCAATAATGGAAATGCCAGAAACTATGATGGAAGAGGAAGAAATATCTCTAAACACCGATGAAGGAAACTGATAGAGTTATTTTCTTTGGGAAATTCGCTCTTCCAATAATTGAATTTCCTTTTTTGCATCAGCCAATGCTTGTTCCGGAGTTTTTTTCCGGTAAAAAGCATACATAATTTCTTTTTCAAACAGAGAAATTGCCTCGGCTGTGATGGGAGATGCAATAATCGGTGCAGAGTAAAAAGTTTGTTGTAAAAATCCTTTTCTCAAAGGATTACTTTGTAATTCATTGTCATTAATAATTGCTGTGTCGGCAGGAAAACCGGCATCAGGAACAGCGATAGAAAAACGTTTTGAGTTGCGATATTCAGTAAGAAAGCGAATAAATGTTTCCGCTTGCTTTTTGCATTGTGATTGTGCCGCAATTGAAAGGCAATCCGCCGATAATATACTTGCACCTTGCATAGTATTTTCGGCTGTTGGTATTGTTGGTAACACTGTATATTTGTGTGTATTGTTTTCTATCATCGGATAGGCAATGATCCACATACCTGTAAGAACCGAATGCAGAGAATGTTGAGTAAATTGTTCATCTAAGACACGACTTTTTTCCATGAGACCATAGTGTGATAATTGCAAATAATAGCGCAAACCATCAAGTGCTTTTTTGTCGAATGATTCGGAAATAGGATATGTTCTAAAAATAGAACTGCCTGCACTCCATAGCCAAGGTAATGTTTTTTTACTGATATTTAACGGTTCATCCGCATGAATACCAATGGCATATTTTTTCGGATGTTTCTGCGCATACTTTTCAATATAGCTTGAAAAAGATGTCCATGTTTTTAATGAATCACAATGCAATACGGTATCAAGAATTATTGCTCTTGTATTGACCAACCATCCCATTGCTATCGGTGTATTGTTGTAGGAAAGAGCTGAAGTTAATGCAGGAAATCGAGTGTCATGAGAAGGAAAATTATGCAAAACTTTAGCTTGTGCAAATTCTTGTACCCATTCTAAACCAATGTGCATTACATCGGGTGTTTTTTGTGCTTGGATTGCCATGGCAAGTTTGGCTTTCCCATCTGACCATTGTAATTCTGTAGTTTGTATATCAATAGTCGGATTTTGTTGTTCAAATTCTTCGATTATAGTCTGCAATGCCATTTTTTGTGATGGTTCAGACCAAAAATGCCAGAATGTAATAATAGTCTTTTCTGATGAAGTGCTTTTCTTATGTTCGCATCCCCAGAAAGCAATAATCAGCAAAAAATATAATGGTACTCTGATATATATTTTTGTAAAGTGATTCATATTATTCGCGTCGTAATATTGCGTCTCTGAATGCTGTTGTCCTTTGTATGGGTTGTGAAGGTTGTGTTGGTTTTTTTGTAGAATCTTCTTTTCTGATACTTTCAAATCGTGTAGAATCAAAGGGTGAATTTTTAGGGATTTCTTTATCAGGATGAAAATATAAATCAAGAATTTCTCTTGCAATCGGTGCGGCGACCGTTCCACCGAATCCGGCATTTTCGACCATAACACACATTGCAATTTGTGGATTTTCTATGGGTGCAAAGCATATAAACCATGAGTGATCTTTGCCATGGGGATTCTGAGCAGTACCTGTTTTACCGCATACAACCACATCGGGTAATTTCACGGCAGCGGCAGTTCCTCCGGGAGTGTTAACCACATCAAACATGC
>JAFLBY010000220.1 GCA_017302855.1 Candidatus Kapaibacterium sp. | reverse complement strand
TGATAATTTAGCTCATCCCCTTTTAACAGAACTTTCGGAAAAAGCACCCGGAACATATCAACATACTCTCACAATAGCTCGCATTGCCGAACAAGCAGCAAGTGTTATCGGCGCAGATGCACTATTAACAAAGGTTGGCGCATTTTATCATGATATTGGAAAAATTGCTAAAGCAGAGTATTTTATAGAAAATCAAATAAACATGGATAATAAACATAATCGCTTACTTCCTAAAAAAAGTGCTTCAATCATACGAGATCATGTACAAGAAGGTATTGAACTTGCTCAGGAGTATAAATTACCAAACCGAATAATTAATTTCATTCCGACGCATCATGGCACTTTGCTTATAAAACATTTTTATGCTGAAGCAATGGAAGACGCACAAGAACAAGGAAAAGAAATTGATGAAAATGATTTCCGTTATCCGGGACCTAAGCCAAATTCTAAAGAGACAGCTATTGTGATGTTAGCTGATGTAGCGGAAGCTCTCTACCGTAGTTTAGATACGGATGATCCTGATATTATTGAGCTTGCTTTGGACAATGTTTTCAAAGAAAGAATCAACGACGGGCAATTTGATGAGTGCGAGATAACACTCCAGGACATTCATCGAATTAAAATGTCATTCATAAAAAGTCTCTCCGGTATTCATCATCACCGTATTAAGTACAAAGAATTACCACAGGAAGAGGATTAGATTATTTTCTCTATTTTTTTTCCGATGTATCCATAAGAGAATCAAATAATAACGCTAACTTTTTTGTTAAGTTTTTGCGATCATATATTGTTTTTATTTCATCGCCGGCTACCGGTAGTGTGCCGTTTTCGGCTTGTATTAAAAGTGCGTGTATTGTCTTTACTAATTGTGGTATATCATCGGGTGTGACAACACTTCCACGGCATTGTCTAATTATTTTTGCCATTGCTCCGTTTTCAGGAACACAACCAAGTATATGTTTTTGAGCACCGATATACTCGAATATCTTGCCGGGTGTGCTACAATCATCTAACATCATTGCCCATACAATATCAGATTGCAACAATACATCAACACATTGCTGATGTGGGAGATATCCCCATAACGTAACTATGCGGCTCAAACCATTTTTTTCGATGAGTGCTTTATGTTCTTCTCGAAAGATACCTATAAACCATAACTCAATCTTTGATGAATATTCGGGATACATAGTCAAGAGTTGTGCTATAGCTTCAAAAAAATATGCCGGTGTTCGATTTTCGTAAAACACACCAGAATACGTAAGTACTATTTTTTCTTTCTTACTTTGCATATTACAAGATTTCTCGATAAAGTATGCCGGATCATATCCCTGAGAAATCACCGATGCTTTTGATATAAATGACTCATTATATCTTTTCTGCATGGGCGCATAAATTGATTGGGCGGCAACAACCACAGCCGAAGACATCTCCAGTACTTTTTTTTCTTTCTTCTGATGCAAATAACGATGAAACTGTGTGATATAGCGTTTGAACGGATAATCAACCCACGCATCCCGATAGTCTAAGACAACAGGCAAAGAAAACATGGCACCAAGTTCGGTTGCGGCTAAATGTGCTGTATAAGGAGGAGCTGTTGAGAAGATACAGTCATATTTTGTTGTAGTTAATTCTAATATTCCTGCATTAATTGCAAATCGCTTCCATCCAATTTTTGTATCGGGAATGAGAAAAAATTCCGAAAGTATTGAAAATACTTTTCTCATACTTTCTTTAGGCATAGAATATGTCCGCTTTCCTTTTCTTAGTGCATGTGGATCAAATGATTTTGTTCGGATCACTCGAATTCCCAATGATTCGACTTCTTTAAGCAATTCCACATCATGTGCATAATAACCGATATCTCCCACCGTTATCACGGTGGGTTCCCAACCGAACATAGGCAGATATTTAACAAATGCAAGAGTTCTTTGTACACCGCTTAGTCCCAATGGCGGGAAATAATATGCAAGAACCAATACTTTTTTCACCGTTGTAAATATTTAAGTAAAAAAGGATTTAACCACACCTTTGCACATGAGTCACCTATTATGGCAACACACCATAATCTCATCATTTCTATATATATATATTCGAAACCATGAGCATCATAACATTCATTTACCGTAAAAAAATACGTACAAAATTTACAGATTTCATCAATCACAACAATTACGAAAAAGGAATGCAACTCGATCGCTTTACATCATTCATTTAAAACAATAGACTCCGGCTTACGTGGGTTCAGTAAAGAAAGTACCACCGAACCGACCAATATTGCAATTACAATACCTAAAGCAATCTCAATTGGTAGTTTATAGATGTCGGAAATTAACATTTTTGCGCCAATGAACATCAAAATTATTGCCATACCGGCATTTAAATAATGGAATATATGCACGATACCCGCTAATGCAAAATACAATGTACGTAAACCAAGTATAGCAAAAATATTAGATGTATAGATAATAAAAGGATCTTTTGATATTGCTAACACTGCAGGAATAGAATCTACAGCAAAGATCACATCAGTTGACTCAATCAGAACCAGTACTACAAACAAAGGTGTGGCAATTGTATGCCCTAAGCGTTTGATAAAAAATTTATCATTATAATATTGCTTTGTTACTGGCATATAACGGCGAATAAACTTGAGTAACGGATTTTTTTCCGGCTCAATTTGCTCGTCTTTATTAAAGAACAGTTTTATACCGGTATAGACAAGAAAAGCTCCAAATACATAAATAATATAATGGAACGTTGTTATAAGAGCAACCCCGCCAATGATAAATATTGCACGCAACAGCAATGCGCCAACTATTCCCCAAAAGAGTACCTTGTGCTGGTATTTCGCAGGAACTTTAAAATAATTAAACAAAGCAAGAAATACAAACAAGTTATCCACACTTAATGATTTTTCTATCACATAACCGGTGGCAAATTCAAATGCAAGTTGAGGTGTTGAATAAACCCATATTCCAATATTAAAAACTAAGGCAAGTCCAATCCACAGAACACTCCAAAGCAATGCTTCTTTGATTGATATCTCATGAGATTTTTTATTAAACACCCCTATGTCTAATATTAACATGAGCAAGACAAAGATATTGAAACCGGTCCATAACCAAAATTCTTGAGACATAAAACGTACTATTAATATTTTTGTAAAAGTAAGATGTTTTGATCATTATCATAAAACAATACATCCGAATCATGAAGAGCGAATCTGACGGTATCTCCATTCTTATAGGCAGTGCCCCCGGAAACTCTTGCTCTTAATTGTTCACCATTGAGACGTAAAAACAAAGTAGTTTCATGCCCTATATATTCAAGATGTTCAATTTTTGCTGTATATCCGCCGGCATCGTCAATAGAAATACAATCGGGGCGAAATCCCGCATACTTGACATTCTGCGGACTTACTATTCTTTCCATTTGGATTCGTATATTCAAAGGTTCACATACGAACATACCATCGGCGTAATGTCCCTCAATGATGTTAATTAGAGGATTACCGATAAATTGTGCGACAAAAACATTTTGCGGACGATTATACACTTCGGACGGCGTACCCATTTGCTGTAAAATTCCCTTATGCAGTACAGCAATTTTATCCCCCATAGTCATCGCTTCCGTTTGATCATGTGTCACATAGACTCCTGTTACTCCAACTTTTCTTTGCAATGCAAGAATTTCACTGCGCATTTGAGAACGCAACTGTGCATCTAAATTTGAAAGCGGTTCATCAAACAAAAACACTTGCGGATTGCGAGCGATTGCCCTACCGAGTGCAACGCGTTGTCGCTGACCACCGGATAATTCTTTGGGCTTTCGTAAAAGGAATTGTTCTAACTGCAAAATTGAAGCTATTTCATGTACTCTTTTGTCTATTTCTGTTTTGTTGATTTTTCTCAATCGTAAGGGAAAACCGATATTTTCTGCGACGGTTAAATGCGGATAAAGTGCGTAGTTTTGAAAAACCATGCCGACATCACGATCTTTAGGTGGTAAAGTATTGACACACTTTTCACTAATAAAAAGCTCGCCCGATGATATTTCCTCAAGACCTGCAATCATTCGCAACAGCGTGCTTTTACCACATCCTGACGGTCCAACGATGACTAAAAACTCACCATTATCAATATTCATCGTAATATTGCGCAGAACCGGCTCATTCGCACCATAAGATTTGGTGATATTATGTAAACGAATTGATGCCATTGATTATGCTTCCATTCGCTTAATAGTAAATCCTGCTTTTTCGACAGTCTCAACAATATGATCTTCTTGTAAATTATCACCCGTAATTGTCAGAATTTTTTTAGGACTATCTGTATCAACATGCCATGAATGAACAGAATGTAATGATTGAAGATATGGTGTTACAGCCGCTACGCAACCACCACAATTAATTGAAGTTGTAAAGTGTAATGTATCCATAATTTTATTCCAAATCCGATAATAAAGTTTTACATTTTTCAAGATGTTGAGGATCATCATGCGTTAACGATTTTTTTTGAATTGCATTTTTTAGGATGACAATAGCTTCATTTTCTTTGTCGGCATCTGCCAAAGCTACAGCATAATCATACAAATACATAATAAAATCCGGCTTAATTTCGGCGGCTTTTTTAAGATGATACAGCCCTTTGCTTTCACTTACTTCAGAGGGAATGCCGCCAAAGAGAGTGTTTGCTGCCGCTTTTTCAAAAAAACTTAAATTCGAGAAACGATGATGCCAACGACCGATGATATGGTGACCACCTGCATGGAGAGGATTTATGCTAATGCATTTATCGGCATATTTTTTTATCTCTTTTGCCATAGACAGCC
>JAFLBY010000022.1 GCA_017302855.1 Candidatus Kapaibacterium sp. | reverse complement strand
GAGCTAAAGTCTGGACAGAAAAAGCGCAACAAGCCTTGCCGGAAGTAATTGCTCTATTGCGTTCAGCGGAGGATTTTAACCATACGGCACTTCATCAGACGGTACAGGCATATCTGGCAGAAAAGAAAATGGGCTTTAAAGATGTAATGAATCCTTTGCGTTTATTAGTTACGGGCAAATCTGTTGGTGCGGGTATGTTCGAGACAATGGAAGTTTTAGGAAAACAAGCAACATTGGAACGCATTGATGCCATTCTAGGTTTACTTACTCATTAGAATGTTATGGTGATTGATGGAACAAAGTAGTCATAGTTTTGTGAATCTTTATCGGTATATACTTTTTCTCCTTTTTTGCGGTTGCTTATGCGCCGGAGCAAGTTGCGGAACTAGTTCAACACAAAATACTGCTTCAAATCAAGCCGCTAATAGTTTGGAAAATAAACCTTTGCGCAAATGCATTACTGAAAGAACCTCGAAATCCATAATACGTTGGGGTGAGTATGATCCGGCAAGTGGTGTAACGCGTGCTTATCAATGGGGTGGTGACTTACAATTAAAAAAACTTGCACGGGAGAATTTCAAAGAGCAATACACAGAAGAAACGGTCTTAAAGACCGACGAACATAGTTTCTGCATATCTTTGTCGGAAACAGTAAAAACGTTTGAGAAAGTACCGACCCTCAATTCACCGGGACCAATATCGCGGTTTATTGAATATTATCCGGCGGCGAATAAAGATGTGTTTCGAGCAGTATGGAATCCGCGATACAGAAATGTCGGCAGTAAAGATTTCAGAGCAATTTATGATACATTAATGACAGCCGTGCCGGACGCAGGTCGTTGGTAAGTGATAGAGTCTAATACATTGTCAATTTTTGATTTACCTATAGTAGGTTCATGAGTTCAACAATAACTATATTGATAGTAGATGATAATCCGGACTTTTGTTCATCATTAGCGGATATTGTGAAAGGTTTGGGATGGAAACATCTTATCTGCAATTCCCCCGAACAAGCCATGTCACTATTAGAAAAAAGTGCGCCCTCCATTTCCTTGATGTTACTGGATATAGAGTTCTCCACATCGTCTTTGACCGGTATTGATATGCTGGCGCATTCCGTAAGAGCATATCCGACTATACCGGTTATTATGATTTCTGGTAAAGGTACCATCGAAAATGCCGTGAAATCCACAAAACTTGGAGCAGTGAATTTCATTGAGAAAAATGTTTTAAGCACCGACCGTTTGCGTGAAGTTCTTCGAAGCACCGTCGAAAAAATTAATGGTATTCGTGAGAACCAAGAATTGCTTGCCATTATCCATCAGCAAGGTATTGTTGGTCGCAGCAGAGCCATGGCTGCCGTTGCGGATAAAATTGTGCGTTTCGGCAAAACCGATTTGAATGTGCTCATTACCGGAGAAACAGGCACCGGAAAAAAATTGGTCGCTCGTGCATTGCATGCCGTAAGCCGTCGCAGTAAATATACAATGGTGACTGTGGACATCCCCAATATTCCGAGAGAGTTATTCCAAAGTGAGCTTTTTGGGCATGTCAGAGGTGCTTTCTCGGGAGCATTAGAAAATAAAAAAGGTCTTTTTCATCAAGCGAATCGCGGTACTTTGTTCCTTGATGAAATTGGAGATTTGTCGCCCGAATTACAAGCAAATTTACTGCTGCCCATAGAAGAACGCATTGTCAGACGTGTGGGGTCAGTTGAGCCGGAACAAGTGGATTTACGCTTTGTTTCTGCAACCGATAAAGATTTGGTTGAGGCAATGAAAGAAGGTGAGTTTCGTGAACAACTTTATCATCGTTTGCGTGAATGTGAAGTGCATTTGCCTTCATTAGCCGATCGTAAAGAAGATATCCCGCTCATTGTGGAACATTATCTTCAAGATCACAATACTCGCATGGAAGAACAGAAAGCATTTGCTCCGGCTACTATAGAATATTTGCAAGAATGTTCATGGAAAGGCAATGTGCGCGAGCTACTCAGTACGATACGTGTGGTATTACAAACAACAGTATCGGCATATATCGAAGTCGCAGATGTCCATAGAATGATGGTTGCTCCCATGACGCAACGTATGGCGCAGCAGTCACAGGCAGCGGCGGCAGGCAGTGGCTTTGAATTTTCAAGCGATCGTTCCCTAAAAGATGATATAGCCATTGTGGATAAACTTAAAATCGAATCAACATTGGGTACCTGTAAAGGTAATGTGAGTAAAGCCGCGGCAATGTTAGGGATAAGTCGTGAAACCTTACACAATAAGATACGCCGTTATGGCATTAATACCCACGAATATAGAAGCAGATAAGTCTTATGTTTTCAACAGTTAAACATGTTCACTTTGTAGGAATCGGCGGTATCGGTATGAGCGGTATCGCCGAAATTCTTTTATCACAAGGATTTACGGTCAGTGGATCGGATATGCACATCGGCGAAGTGACCGAGCGTTTGCGCTCATTGGGTGCGATAATTTACAAAGGTCACAGTTCGACCAATATTCAAGGTGCAGAGGTTGTTGTCTATTCGAGTGCCGTTCGCAATGATGATAACCCTGAAACAGAAGAAGCGCGCCGTTTGGGAATTCCGGTCATACGTCGAGCCGAGATGTTGGCAGAAGTAGCGCGTTTGAATTATTGCCTTGCCATTGCCGGTACGCATGGGAAAACATCCACCACATCAATGTGTGGTTTAATGATGATGCGGGCGGGCTTCGATCCTACTGTTATTGTTGGTGGAAAACTTTCCGGTTTGGGTGGCACCAATGCACGCTTGGGTAAAGGAAAATGGACAGTAGTCGAAGCCGATGAGTACGATCGTTCCTTTTTGCAGCTTTCGCCAACCATTGCCGTTATCAATAATATCGAGGCTGAACATCTTGATATTTACGGTTCCGAACATGAAGTGCAGTCTGCATTCGTAGAATTTGCCAATCGTGCTCCTTTTTATGGTGTTGTTGTCATAGGCAGTGATGATCGTGGGGTAAGAACTATTTTTCCCCAAATTGCCAAAAAAGTAGTGACATTCGGATTATCCCGCCAAGCCGATATTCATGCCATTGAAATTAGCCATGAAGGGCGTTCTTCGTTTTGTACAGTGGTGGAAAACGGTGAAGTTCTTGGAAATATGACCGTCAATGTGCCCGGTGTTCATAATGTGAAAAATGCCTTAGCCACGGTTGCCGTTGGCAGACAGCTTGGGGTAGATTTTGCTGTCATTGCTGAGTCCATTATGCAGTTTTCGGGGGTGTATCGCCGATTTGAATTTAAGGGTGAAGTGAACAATATTCTTATTGTGGATGATTATGCACATCATCCGACCGAAGTGAAGGCAACGCTTCAAGCTGCTCGCAATGGTTGGAAAGAACGTCGCATTGTCGCAGTATTTCAACCCCATACTTATACGCGTACTCGCGATTTTTATCAAGAGTTTGCTCAATCCTTTGATGATGCGGATATTGTTATCATCACCGATATTTATGCTGCTCGCGAATTACCCATTGAAGGGGTATCTGGCGCACTTATTGCGGAAACTGCCCGACGACTTGGACATAAGAATGTTGTCTATGAACCACGCAATGATCATCTCGAAGAAACAGTACGTTCAATTGTGCAGCCAAACGACTTGTTTTTAACCCTCGGGGCGGGTGATGTGTGGAAACTTGCCGATAATTTTGTCGGGAAAACAGCATAATATCACAAATGGAGGACTATTCTTATGAATATCCTTATTGTTGACGACGAGCGAATGAGCAGAACGGTCATTGCGCGTTTGATAGCAAAAAAGTTTTCATTTTCTAAAGTATCGGAAGCTCAAAATGGCATTGAAGCTCTCGCTATGCTTGAGCAAGACACATTCGATTTACTTATTGCCGATCTTAATATGCCCGGCATGGGGGGGCTTGAATTGTTACAAGTGCTGCGCAATGATCTCAAGTATCAAAAACTTCCTGTTATCGTTGTCTCTATAGTCCAAGATAAAAATATCATTGTGAAATTGATTCAACTTGGTATAGCCGGCTTCCTTGTAAAACCACTTAATATTGAAGCCGCACAGCAACGCATCGGGGCAATTTTACAATCTATTCGACAAGCTCAACAACCGGAATCATTAGCGCAATCGCAAAAAAACAGAGCCGTAAGTAAAGTGCTTTTCATTGAGCCCAATATTGCCACTCGGCTTCTGTTGTTGAATTTCATTGGCGAAAGATGTCCGGTCATTTTTGCGGATAATGAATCAGAATTGGCAAAACTTATTCCCGAATATGCCCCTTCACATATCATTATTAATGATGACAGCTCTTCAGGAATGAGTGAAAAGCAAATGGCTAAGCGATTACGGGAACAATTTGCCGACCATGAACTGTGCATCCTAAAGTACTCCAACCTTGATTATCTTATTGCGGATGAAGCTCCCTTTTTCGATGCCGTCATTCAGAAAAGTGATAACTCTTCGATGTTTCTCCATCAGCTTCTTGTCAAAATTTTTAATGATACAACCCCGACAGCAAAGTTGCTCCATACTCTCAAATATCAACTCATGACACCGCTCACCGATATGCTGATCAATGTGTCTCCGGCATTTCTTAATGAAAAACCCATTCTGCTCGAACGTAGCTATATCGGTAGGATTGACCCCGATGGTGCTGTGCGCTATATCCTCGAAATAAAAGCAGATAAACGCTATAAAGTCTATCTGTCATTTGAAGGAAGGCAAAGCGATATCATTGCTGTAGCAGGCAAATTTGTTGGCGCGCAAAACATCATTTCAATAGAAAAAGCCACGCGAGTATATTCGCGTTTTATGACAATGCTTGCCGATAAATGCAGTGCCATCTTGATGCGCTACGGCATTGATGTTGAACATTCCGCATTAGTGATGAACCCCGGAGAAATGTATAATTTCCCCCAAATATGGGATTCGGCAATTCCCTTACGTTTTCAACCGGATTTGGAGTGTATGTTGTCCATCTGTCTGAGAGAAAACTCTTAAAATTTTGATATAAGACTAAAATAGTCGTACTTTTGTATCGTTCATTAGCAACGATAACAAAACATTACCCAAAATAAGACTAAAATAGTCGTACTTTTACATGCTACGGATTTCAAAAAAAGCTGAATACGGAATGCTGGCACTGCAAAGAATTGCACAAAGCAATGAAACTGTGCCCGTCAAAGAAATTGCAGATATGTACGGAATATCTTTTGACTTGCTGGCGAAAGTACTTAATCAACTTGCCAAAGCCGGTCTTGTGACAGCATATCAGGGGACACAAGGAGGGTATCTTCTGGCAAAAAAACCGGTAGAGATTACCGTCGCAGATATTCTTCATACGCTCGAAGGGAGTTTAAAAATCACGGAATGTGCAGACACTCACAGTACTTCATGTGGTTGTACTCTTGACACACTGTGTGCGATCAAAACGCCCATGCAAATTATTCAAGAAAAAATGCTTCAAGTGTTTAGCTCCATGACTCTCTCCGATATGATACAAACAGGGGCTGCGCATCATACGTTTCATTCAATTCATATCAACAATTAGCCATTCTACACAAGGAAAAATATATGACACCAAATACAAATACACTTTCGGACACTATTCACAGTGAATATCAGCATACATTTGTGAGCGATATTGAACAAGAAATAGCTCCTTTTGCAACCAAAACAAGTACTCAAGAGGAGAATCTTATACATTCCGAAAACAGCATACTCGATGAAATCGTTCAAAGCGAATATAAATACGGCTTTGTCAGTGATATAGAGCAAGAAATTGCACCCAAAGGGCTGAGTGAAGATGTGGTGCGAATGATTTCTGCAAAAAAAGAAGAACCCGCGTGGATGTTGGAATGGCGCTTGAGTGCTTATCGTCATTGGCTTACTATGAAAGAACCAACATGGTCCAATGTCCATTATCCGCAAATAGATTTTAATGATATAAGTTATTATGCAGCACCGAAACCCAAAAAAGATGCCCCAAAATCATTGGATGAAATTGACCCCGAATTACGAGAAGTATTTAATAAATTAGGTATTCCTTTGGTGGAACAGGAGCGTATTTCCGGTATTGCCGTTGATGCAGTACTCGATAGTGTTTCCGTTGCTACGACTTTTAAGAAAAAACTCTATGATATGGGAGTAATTTTTTGTTCCATGAGCGAAGCAATACGCGAATATCCTGAATTAGTGCAAAAATATTTGGGAAGTGTTGTTCCTGTGTCCGATAATTTTTATTCTGCATTAAATTCCGCCGTATTCAGCGATGGTTCTTTCTGCTTTATTCCCAAAGGTGTGCGCTGTCCTATGGAATTATCAACATATTTCCGTATAAATGCTAAAGATACCGGACAATTTGAACGTACACTTATCGTTGCTGAAGAATCATCGTATGTCAGTTATTTGGAAGGTTGCACAGCACCCATGCGCGATGAAAATCAATTACATGCCGCAGTGGTCGAAATTGTTGCGCTTGATAATGCGGAAGTGAAATACTCTACGGTGCAAAATTGGTATCCGGGCGATAAAGAAGGAAAAGGCGGAATTTATAATTTTGTTACCAAGCGTGGATTATGTGCCGGAGTAAACAGTAAAATCTCATGGACACAAGTGGAAACAGGATCGGCAATTACATGGAAATATCCAAGCGTAATTTTAAAAGGTGATAATTCTATCGGTGAATTTTATTCTGTTGCCGTGACGAATAATTTTCAGCAAGCCGATACAGGTACAAAAATGTATCATATCGGTAAAAATACAAAAAGCCGTATTGTATCAAAAGGAATTTCTGCCGGAAAAAGTCAAAACAGTTATCGTGGTTTAGTGAAGATAAATAAATCTGCTGATAATGCTCGTAATTTTTCCCAATGTGACTCTTTGCTTATTGGTGACAGATGCGGTGCTCATACATTTCCTTATATTGAAGCAGGTAATAAAAATGCTACAATTGAGCATGAAGCAACAACATCAAAAATAGGTGAAGATATTTTGTTCTATTGCAATCAAAGAGGTATTCCGACAGAAGAAGCAATAGCACTCATTGTGAATGGTTATTGTAAAGAAGTAATGAATCAACTGCCAATGGAATTTGCCGTGGAAGCCCAACGTCTTTTGGCGGTAAGTCTCGAAGGAAGCGTCGGTTAATTAAAATTACATACAATTTACCATGAAAAAGATAAAGATATATCATTATCCACAATGTTCAACATGTAAAAAAGCTCTTGCTTTATTAGACATTGAAAAAGTCAATTATGAAGCGATTAATATTGTTGAACAACCGCCAACAATGCAGGAGCTAATGATAATGTTGGAAAATATGGATAATTCCATTCAGAAATTATTTAATACTTCGGGACAACTGTATCGCGAAATGAATATCAAAGAGTTATTACCTTCTTTGAGCACCGAGCAGGCATTAACACTCTTGTCGCAACATGGTAAGTTGATTAAACGACCATTTATATTGAATGGATTATCAGGCACAGTAGGATTCAATGAAACCAAAATACGAAATATTATATTATTGGCTAAAGACTAAATTTCACCATGTATTGGAAGGATGATTTGCGTATGAAATCTACAGTAAAAGTATCTTCTATTTTTTTCCTCATTTTATTAATAAGTGGTTGTGCGAGAATTCCTGCCGGCTATCGTGGAGTTAAAATTAATTTGTTTGGTTCAAGTTCCGGTGTGGAAGTCGAACCTCTTAGTGTTGGTAGATATTTCTTTTGGCCTTTTTATCAAGAAATATACAAGTTCCCGACATTCCAACAAAATACTGTCTGGTCTGATGAGGAAGCGGTGACCTTTCAAACCGTGGAAGGTTTAACAGCACATGGTAATATTGGTATCAGCTATTCGATTGTTCCTGACAGCGTACCTGTGTTGTTCCAGAAATATCGTCGAGGTATAGAAGAAATAACCAGCATTTTTTTGCGTAATATGGTTGTGGATGCTGTGAATAAAATAGCATCAAATATGACTGTGGAAGCTGTCTATGGAAAAGGCAGACAACAATTATTGGATGATGTCACCAAAATGGTCTCGAATCAAGTAAAACCATACGGAATTGTCGTTGATAAAATTTATGCCGTCGGACAATTTAAATTGCCGCAAAAAGTTGTCATGGCAATTGATGCAAAAATTGAAGCGACACAAAGGGCATTACAAAGAGAAAATGAAATAAAAGAAGCGGAAGCCGAAGCTGCCAAGAAAAATGCAATAGTCAAAGGGGAATCGGAAGCAGTATTGATTAGAGCTAAAGCCGAATCTGAAGCAATTTTGGTACGTGCCGATGCTGAAGCAAAAGCGAATGCATTACGTGCGGCTTCACTTACTCCGACATTATTGCAATATGAATCAATAAAAAAATGGAGCGGTAATTTACCCCAAGCAACGGGTGGCACCGCAATGCCTATTTTTCAAATAAATCCTTTTCCCGGAAAAGACTCAGTCAATAACAAATAATAAATACTCTTCAATAATCAAACATATTATGTTGAACATCAATAATCTTCATGCTTCCATCGAAGACAAACAGATTTTAAAAGGAATTAATCTCCAAGTGAACCCGGGGGAGGTTCACGCAATTATGGGACCGAACGGTTCCGGTAAATCAACTCTCGCATCTATTCTTGCAGGGCGCGAAGATTATACTGTTACTGACGGCAATGTATTGTTTAAAGGTAATGAATTACTTGAAATGTCTCCGGAAGAAAGAGCGCAATCGGGTATATTTCTCGCTTTTCAATATCCTGTGGAAATACCCGGTGTCAGTACCGCAAATTTTCTTAAAACAGCATTGAATGAAGTACGCAAAAGTAGAGGTGAAGAACCTTTAGATGCAATGGATTTTCTTAAAATTATGAAGCAAAAAGCGGCTTTGCTTGAACTTGATCATAGCTTCTTACAGCGTTCTTTGAATGAAGGATTTTCGGGCGGTGAGAAAAAACGCAATGAAATATTTCAAATGGCAATGTTAGAGCCAACATTGGCTATTCTTGATGAAACTGATTCCGGTTTGGATATTGACGCATTAAAAATTGTAGCAAATGGTGTTAATGCTTTGCGTAATGATCATAATTCATTTATAGTTGTGACCCATTATCAACGTCTTCTCAACTATATTGTTCCTGATTTTGTTCATGTTCTTTATAAAGGAAAAATTGTACGTTCAGGCGGTAAAGAACTTGCTATGGAATTAGAAGAAATAGGGTATGATTGGATTAAAGAAGAAATGGCGGAGAATATATAATGTCGCATGATACCATGACACTTATGGAGCGTTTCAACAAAGAATTTTCTCTTTCTGAGCAATCACTCAATGGATTAACCGAAACGCCATTCCATCATCTTCGCCGTCAAGCGATGGATATATTTACACAAAAGGGTTTACCGACAATCAGACATGAAGAATGGAAATACACAAATATTTTTTCAGTTCTGCAAAAACCATTTCAAAAATCTTTGCCGTTTACTGCCACTGAAACGGTACTCAGTCACTATACGATTCCCGATTTGGACTGTTATCGTATTGTTCTTTACAATGGTGTCTATATACCGGAATTATCTTTAGTCGAAAATGATGATTGTTCCATTACTACCGTAGCTCATGCTTTTCATGAAGAAAACAACGCTATCACATCATTATACGCAACAATTGCGAATAATGAAAAAAATCCATTTGTTGCTTTAAATACGGCTTTGGCAGACAATGGACTTGTTCTTACGGTAAAATCAGGAAAATCTATTGATAAACCGATTCATATTATGATGATTAATGATGCCCAATATGGGGCAGTAATGACTATGCCGCGTCTTTTTATATCTGTGGAGAAAAATGCAAAAATCGGATGTGTTGTAACATCAAATACAATCGGAGATAATCCTTCATGGAAAAATAGTGTTATTGAATGTGTTGTTGCCGAGAATGCTTCCTTACATATTGTTAATTGTCAAAACGATACCGATAATGCCACAATTATTGAAACAGTTGAAGCCCATGTGGCAGCCGATGCACATTATGCGATGACAACAGTTTCTCTTGGCGGGAATTTAGTTCGTAATGATGCAAATATTGTTATGAAGGGAAAAAATGCAGAAACACATTTATATGGCTTAATATTAGGCAATGGTAAACGGATTGTTGATAATCATACGATTATGGATCATGCCATGCCACATTGCGAAAGCAGTGAATTGTATAAATATATCCTTGATGATAAATCAACGGGCGTGTTTAATGGTAAAGTATTTGTACGTGAAGATGCACAAAAAACAAATGCGTATCAATCAAATAGAACAATTTTATTATCTGACACGGCTACTATTAATACCAAACCGCAATTGGAAATATTTGCCGATGACGTAAAATGTTCGCATGGTGCGACCAGCGGTCAACTTGATGAAGAACAAATGTTTTATTTGCAAGCACGCGGCATTGGTAAAGAAAAAGCACGTGCATTATTATTACATGCTTTTGCGGGTGATATTATTCAAAAAATCCCATTCACATCAGTTGCTGATTGGTTAGACCGTGCTATTTCAATGCGATTAAACGATAATGAATAATGTGAGGATAAAAAATGAATATACTAGCTGATGAAAAAAATGTCGAGTCATTGCTTTCGATTGATGATATTCGAAAAGATTTTCCGGAATTATCACGGTATGTTCACAATCGTCCCTTGTGCTATTTAGATAATGCGGCTTCAACACTCAAACCACAAACGGTTATTGATGTCATTACCGATTTTTATACATCCGGATACAGTAATATTCATCGTGGGGTGTACTTAACTTCGCAACAAGCAACAGAACGTTATGAAAATGTACGCTCAATTATTGCAGAATATATAGGAGCTCAACATACTTCTGAAATTGTATTTACACGCGGGGCAACCGAAGCAATAAATTTGGTAGCACATTCATGGGGTGAATATGCAATTAAAGAAGGTGATGAAATTCTTATTACCACAATGGAACATCATGCAAATATTGTTCCTTGGCAAGTGCTTTGCGAGAAAAAAAATGCTCAGTTGCGGATTATACCAATCAATGATAGCGGAGAAATTATCCTCGAAGAATTTGAGAAATTATTATCAGAAAAAACTAAGTTAGTTTCTTGCGTATATGCCTCTAATTCTTTAGGTACTATAAATCCGATTCAGACTATCATTCAGATGGCAAAAAATGTTGGTGCTACCGTACTCATTGATGGTGCTCAGGCGATACAGCATATCCCTGTGAATATGCAGGAGTTGAATTGTGATTTTTTTGTATTTTCCGGACATAAATTATATGCGCCGAGCGGCACGGGTGTATTGTATGGAAAAAAAGCTCTTTTACAAGCCATGCCACCCTATCAAACAGGGGGAGATATGATTCGGCGCGTGACATTTGAAAAAACAACATACGCTGACATACCTGCCCGATTTGAAGCAGGCACTCCGAATATTGAAGGAATTATTGGTTTGGGAGAAGCTGTTCGATATGTCCAAAAATGCGGACTTGCAGCCATTGCTGAACGTGAAGCATTATTGTTGGAATATGCAACACATCGTTTAATGGAAATACCTGATGTGCGAATATGGGGAACAGCAAAAGAAAAGGTAGCTGTTATTTCATTTACTTTGGGGGCAATTCATCCCCATGATATTGGCTCGCTTTTAGACAGAGAAGGGATAGCCGTCAGAGCAGGACATCATTGTACACAGCCCTTGTGGCAGCGCTTTGCAATTAATTCTACCACGCGGGCTTCTTTCGCATTTTATAATACCGAACAAGAAATAGATACACTCGTTGACGGTTTGAAAAATGTTGTTTCTTTATTCGGATAAACGAATATTGTTGATGTATTGGATAGTAAATCTCATTATTTCTTTCTGTCATATACTCATCGAAAAAAACATAATGATGCTACGCCTGCGACACATTCTCATTTGTCCACAGCTTTAGTCAGCATATCTGTGATGCTATGGTTTCCTGTTTGTCAACTTTTTTTGCCGCTTTATTGCTCTTAACATTTTGCTAACACGATTTAACGTGCGTATTCTTAAAAACTTGCGTAGGTTTGCGCTGTGTAATTTTTACATTCTTCACAATCTAAGGAATGCGCAATGTATTCATCGTTTAAACACATTACGGCAGCCATTGCTTTATCGGCACTTATGGCACTGCCGATTCATGCTCAACAAACCGAGCCGAATGCTCCAAGTTCCCAAAATGGTTCAAGTTCCATCGAAAAATCCGTCCATGTCATTCGCATCGGCAATGATGGTAAAGTGAGTGTTGACAAAGATGCCATGATGGGCAATACAGCACTTATTAACACTCTTTCCTGTGCAAAACCGCGTCCTTTTCTTGGGGTCACTCTGGGTGACGCTGCGAATAAGGGAGTTCCTGTCACCGCTATAACGCCGGCATCTGCGGCGGAAAAAGCAGGATTGGTGAAAGGTGACATCATAGTCAGTATTGACGGTAAAGAGTTGAATAACAGCCAAGAAGTTGTGGAATGTATCCAATCAAAAAAAGCAGGAAATGATATTGCTATTGTCATTACTCGGGAAGGACAGCAAAAAAATCTGACGGCAACATTAACCAATACGCAACCGCAAGTACAAGTATTTACCCGCAATATTTCTTTGGATAAAAATTCCACCAATACACTCGAAGATGTGGAAGCATTGGCATGGACAGATAATGATGATAAATCCATCGAAGTGACAACAGAAAAAGATGGAAATACAGAGAAAAAAATCATTGTTATGAAAAAACGATTGCATGGTGATGCACAACAACTTGAAAATATACGCATTGAATTGCCAAATATAAACAATGCAATGGATAAAGAACTGATGATGGTAAAAGTTATCACAACACAAACAGCAAATCCGTGTGAACAGTTGCAGGAACTCAAGTCAAATCCTTTACTTGGTGTGTATATTGCAGGGAATTTCCGCAATAATGTTTTTGTAGAAAATACCATGATATCATTGGGTGCCGATGCCGTAGGAATTCAACGTGGTGATATAATTACAAGTATTGATGGCATTACCATAAAAAATTATA
Organism: Candidatus Kapaibacterium sp.; assembly: GCA_017302855.1. Taxonomy (GTDB): domain Bacteria; phylum Bacteroidota; class Ignavibacteria; order Kapaibacteriales; family UBA961; genus UBA2353. Next base: position 14,876 of record JAFLBY010000022.1, on the reverse strand, counting down.
ATGAATTGCGCAGAGAAATAACGAAACATGTTCCCGGTGAAAGAGTTGCTGTCACATATAAACGCAATGGCGAAGAAAAAACTGTCTATGCTTTATTGAGCAGTCAAGCAGAAACCAAACCTGAAATTGTGCAAAATCTTGAACAACAATGTGCTGATAAATCAATGCCAAAATCGGGAATTCAACAAGAAACAGCCCCCAACACTGATAATGGCGTATCCGTATATCCCAATCCTACATACGGACTAAGCACAATACGCTTTACTTCGCAAAGTACAGATCAATTAGCTGTGACCATAACCGATATGGAGGGCAGAGAAGTTATGACTATGAATCATGCCGCAAGTATTGGAACAGTAGAAATTCCACTTGATGTGACAGAATTATCTTCGGGTATTTACTTGGTAAATATTACTCAAAATGGGCAAACTTTTATTGAACGCATCGTCGTACAATAAATGTGCTATTGTCTTGTTAAGAAAAAAGGATACTTCATTTGAGGTATCCTTTTTTTATGTATGACTCAAAAGAAATACATAATTTGTATATATACTATTATTCATAGATGCTATATCTGTTATAGCACATTCAATCATTATCTAAAAAAATATTGCTGTTTATCCGACAATGGTATATAATTCGAGAAAGATTGTTTCCACCGTGCATTATGAATTTACAGGTAAACATAAAAAAGCATCGTATTATTCTATCACAAAGCCATCGTTAAAAGCATTGTATAGTTCTTATTTCCTTTTGAGTGCGTATATTGCCCTTTAAAAAGCACATATCACTCATTCTAAAGAACTGTATGCGTACTTTTCTTGTTTTTAGTTCCTTGTTCTTAGCTGTTGTTTCTGTGTCAGCGCAACAAAACTTTACCTTATCCGGCATAGTGCGAGATTCTGTGTCCGGTGAGGTGATTATAGGTGCAACGATACGCCTGATGGATGACAGTGTCTCCGCATCGAAGCCTGTGCGCGGCACCTATACCAATAAGTTCGGCTTTTTTTCTTTGCCGAAAATCTTGCCGAAAACGTATCGGCTGACAGTCGGATATTTTGGTTATCATACGATAATGAAAAAGATTATGGCAGATCAGTTCGACACACTTACTCAATTGTCCATAGCCCTTTCCCGTAAGGAAATCGTGACAGAAGAAGTGGTGGTGACCTCTCAACGTAGCGACAATAATAGCCCTGCCGACAATATTAGTACAGTGACCATACAAGGCGATTTTATTAAGGATATGCCGGCATTATTGGGCGAGACGGATATTTTTCGCGTATTGCAATTATTGCCCGGTGTGAAGTCGCCCTCGGAATTGTCGAGTGGTCTTTATGTGCGTGGTGGTTCGCCCGATCAAAATCTTATTTTATTGGATGGCGTAACGATATATAATCCTGCGCATTTGGGCGGTTTTCTCAGCACATTCAATGTTGATGCCATGCGCGAAGTGAAATTAATCAAAGGCGGTTTTCCTTCAGAATTTGGCGGTCGGCTTTCAAGTGTATTGGATTTGACCATGAAAGATGGCACAAAAGAAAAAATTACCGGACAGGGAGGCATTAGTCTTATTGCATCACGGCTTACGGTGGAAGGTCCCATCAATGATAAAATGACATTTATGGTATCGGGTCGCAGAATGTATCTTGATGTATTGGCATCATTATTTTTGCCGGAAGAGGAATTGGAGCAAACGCCAAGCTATTATTTTTACGACCTTAATGCAAAATTCACTTATCAAATATCAGAAAAAGACAAATTGTTTGCAAGTGGATTTTTTGGGTCGGATGTTCTTAGTTCACCGCAAAACAATAATGATGCGAGTTTTGATATTGTCTGGGGTAATGCTTCATTGCATACAAAATGGATGCATATTTTTTCGCCTGATGTATTTTCCAATTTTTCATTTATTTATACGAATTATCGTTTCGGTTCGGAATTTTTGGATGATGTTCAGTCCAATTTTTCTTTTTATACCCGTTCGCGTATTCGGGATTTTACTGTGAAGAGTGATGTGACATATTACAGCGATGCTTCGCAAACAATCAAATGCGGCATTGAAGCCACAAGACATGAATTTTTATCGGAAGTTTCCGCAGATTTTAATAATGGCGAATTGCAACCTATTTCACAAATGATAAGTGCTTTTGACGCAGCATTATATGTGCAAGATGAATGGTATATTACCGATGAGTTATTTACCAATATCGGTGGTCGAATCTATTATTTTCAGAGTGGTAATTATTTGCGATTTGAACCACGCTTGCAAGCAACATATCAAGTTGCTCCCAAGACCAAATTGATAGGTTCATTTGCCGTTGCCAATCAATTTTTACACTTAATTATTCGCAATGATGTAAATTTACCGACAGATTTATGGTTTCCATCTACGAAGACCATATTGCCGAGTTATTCGACACAGGGCATACTTGGTATAGAAACATTATTTGGCGATAATAATTCCTATTTGTTCAGCATAGAAGGATATTACAAAGATATGCGTAATCTGTATGAATATCGCGATACGGCATCATTTTCATTATTGTTGCCTTTGGAATCGCAATTTACGCAAGGTCGGGGCGAAGCGTATGGTGTGGAAGTGTTTTTGAATAAACGACTCGGAGATTTTACGGGCTGGGTGGGATATACTTTATCATGGACGCGCCGCTTTTTCGATGAATTAAATAATGGCAATCCTTTTTGGGCGCGCTATGATCGTCGTCATGATGTGTCGGCGACATTTTCCTATCGTTTGTCTTCCTCACTTGAATTTGGTGCTGCATGGACATTCGGGACGGGTTTTGCTTATACGATGCCCGTTGGGCAATATGTTTTGCAACCGTCAGACGATAGATATAATTCGAGTCGGGAACGTTATCTTTATACAGAGCGCAATGGTTATCGTTTGCCGCCATATCATCGGCTTGATCTTAATTTTGCATTCAAGACCGAGGTTTTTGGTTTACCGTCGCAATTGGTACTTTCTATTTACAATGCCTATAATCGCCAAAACCCATTTGCGCAATTTGTGGACAAAGAATATCAGAGCGATGGTACTTTTAAGCCCGTGTTGAAGCAATATACACTTTTTCCCATACTTCCCGTTTTGGCGTGGAATTTTACTTTTTAATAAATTATGGCAGCAGCAATCATAGGACAACAAGCTCCGAATTTTACGTTTACTTCCGAGCAAGCACAGGTGTCATTGTCTTCCTTGACAGGGCGCAATATCATACTCTATTTTTATCCCAAGGACGATACGCCCGGATGCACGCAACAAGCATGTGATTTTCGGGATAATCTCAATCAACTGACGCTGAAAGGTTATACTGTTATCGGGGTAAGTCCCGACACAGAATTATCACATAGTAAGTTTTCTCATAAATATTCTCTGGACTTTACTTTAGTTGCGGATACCGACCATAGTATTGCCGAACTATATGGGGTCTGGAAGGAGAAATCAATGTATGGCAGAACATATATGGGGATTGAGCGCACAACATTTATCATCAATGCAGAAGGCATCATTACTCATATATTTCCTAAGGTGAAAGTGAAAGGACATATACAAGACATACTCTCTCACATTGGGTAAACAGATACCATTGCCTCATAGTTGGCTCAAAATTCAGTATTTATGGCTTTTGTGCAGGATGTCGGCATTAGATGCGACAACAAATCAAGAGTGAAAAAGCGATGCTGTTCCCAAATATATCTCTATTTTTGCAGTCTAAAATTCGTAAGGAAATGCCATGCGGCTATTCACTGCTTTACTTTGTTCGGCTTTCGTCATAGTGATGGCGAGTTCACAAGTCCTTATAGCACAGGACGATAAATTGGAAGAACTCGGTTTTGAGGAAGCAAATTATGTGGAAGAAAAACCCCCGTATTTTGCCGTCGGTGGCGGTTATATCGGCACATTCCAATTCATGAATTTTGATGAAGTTAATAGATTGGCGAGTGCTTTTGGCGTATCAAATTTTGATGGCGGCATCTTTTGTTCGGGCGTTGGCGGCATTGCGCCGGTGCTTATCGTGAAAAATCTTCGCGTGAGTGTAGGCGGTTATTCCGGCAGCTTAGTGCGCGAAGCAAAGAAATCCGATACATCTTTGACAATGACGGTCGGCTCATCCATCAATACTTTTGGTTTGGATTATGCCTTTCAGCCGGTAAAAGGATTAGCAGTATTGCCCGGAGCATCGTTTGGTTGGGGCAATCTGAATATTGAAAGAGCAATATCAACGCAAAGCGTTGATTTCGATAAACAGGGGGCTTCGGGGACGCAAAGTCTCAACAGACTTGGTGCAAGCTATATATTCGTGCAACCGAATTTGAATATCGAATATGCTGTAACCCAATTTGCGATGATACGTGCAAGTGCCGGATATTCATTGAGCTTTATGGGTGACTGGCAAATGAACGGTGTGGCTGCCGTCAATAATGTACCCAAAGAATTAAATGCTAATGCTTTAACACTACAATTCGGTATATTTGTAGGGCTGTTTAACTAAGAATATTACTATGTAACCGGGCTCGTAGCTCAACGGTTAGAGCAGCGGACTCATAATCCGTTGGTTGGGGGTTCAAATCCCTCCGGGCCCACAGTAGAGTGAAGCCCTTTGTATAGTCCAGATTATACAAAGGGTTTTTTCTTTGCTTCCTATCCGAAAATCTTCATTTTATTCCATGGATTTCTTTGTTCGAGTAATAGTATTCTGTTTGTGCATCGTTACGGCTGTCGGAGCGGATAATGATTATGTGACAATAAAAGCCAAAGCCCGCGAAAAAACCGAAGATATATTCACTCGCTATGAGATAGACAATACTCCCAAAAACAGAAATCTTTTCAAGAAAATAAACGGCAATATTACCATACCGCGCAATGATGTTTTGCTTGCCGGTAAAATCTATGCTTTGCCCGTACGCAGTGTCAATTATGCCGGTGAACCGCTCGTAGAATTATTATCATTGTCCAATGAAGGCGATGCTGCTCTTATTGAACAATATAATGACCGCATGAAAACCAAGGGAATGAGGCGTGATGATTTTCGTGTATCGGGGAAATTATGGGTGCCTATGTGGCTTACGGGAACTTCCAAACAAAAAGCAAAAAATAAACGCTCCTATCATCGTTTATTTGGTAAAGGGTATTCGGTTGTCGAAAAAATTGACAATCTTTTAGAAGGACAAGTTTTTTATATTGATCCCGGACATGGCGGTCCCGACCCCGGGGCAATAGGAAAGCGCGGCAAACATGAATTGCATGAAGATGAGTATGCTTATGATGTTTCCTTACGATTAGCACGTAATTTACTGAGCCATGGAGCCACGGTCTATGTGATAGTCCAAGAAATGAAAGACGGCATTCGCGACACACGTTTTCTCAATAATAGCGATCGTGAGCGATACTATGGTGGGCAACCCATTTCGCGAGGTCACAGAGAACGATTGGAACAAAGGGCAGCTATTATCAATAAATTATATGATAAGCATGCAACAGCCACACAACACAGCGTCATAATTCATGTGGATTCACGAACGACGACTGAACGCATTGACATATTCTTTTACCATGCTCCGGGCAGCGAGCGCGGTAAAGCAACCGCGGAAACATTATTGCAAACATTGCGCGATAAATATAATCAAGCCCAACCCGGACGCGGCTATAATGGCAGTGTGGAAGCACGTGATTTATTTATGTTGAGCCATAGCAAACCTATTGGAACATATATTGAACTTGGCAATATAAAAAACCCTAATGATCAAGTGCGGCTTATTGAGCCAAGAAATAGACAAGTTATTGCCGATTGGCTTTGCGACGGTTATTTGGCACTTATACAAAAATCGAAAAAATAATATGCAACTTATACCCAAAAATCCTTTATTTCGAGAGAATATTCGCCACCATCTCAAGCGTCAGGAATTTATGAAATTGTGCCGCTGCGAATTGGTCACTATCGAACCCGGCTATGTTGTCGCAGAAATTGAGCTTGACACTATTCATCAGCAACAAATAGGCTTGGTGCATGGGGGAGTGACTGCTACTATTGCCGATGTGGCTGCCGGTTTTGCAGGATTTACTCTTGTCGCAGAAGAGCAACATACCGTAACGGCAGAAATAAAAATCAGCTATTTTGCACCGGGCTTAGGAAAAAAACTCCGCGCTATAGGCACTGTGGTCAAACCCGGGCGTTCGATGCACTTTTGCGAAGCAGAGGTTTTTGTGATTGCAGAAGACGGCACGGAAAAACTTATTGCAAAAGCAACAACCACTATGGCAATAATTACCCCGAAAAATCATGGCTTGATGGCTTAGTAATTCCAAAAGATTGGATACGCTTATACTAATGTCATAAACCCGACTGATCTAATAAGATTGGCATTTCGTAGGCGAAGAATTTTTGATTGGAATGGTTTCACAAGATTCTGAAACAACGTTGAAATCTTATGGCGCAGCAGCTATTATCGGAACTATTGCAGTATTAAAATCAATAGTAATCTTAGGAGGTGTATGTCCATTTAGATTCAAAGAAACGATTACATGATTATTTGATGAATAACAAAAAAAGATGAAACTTTAATTGATATTTTTCCAGATAAACCACATCGACATGATCCTATTAATAAACCGGTTTTTTCCATTAAACAAGCAATATAGATGAAAGCAAGAACTAAAATAATACTTTCTGTGAGTACTGTATTTGTTTTGATATTTCTATATGGTGTATGGCTTCTTGCCCCAAGAGGTCCTTATTATTTTGCAGAAGAATATGATTTTCATGTTGATGACTCCTGTTTCGTTAATGCTTTACTTTCGATTAAAAAAAAACATCCTAATCTTGTCATGGATAGTACGAAATATTTACATGTCAATCTTTATCCAGATAAAAGTACATGGTTTTATGGCGAATTTATTTTTAGAAGTAAAGTATATCAAAAATTATATGTAATTAATTTTAGAACAAGATACTTACGAGATACCATAACAACAGTTTCTTTTTTTGGAATATTGTATAATGAAAATAGCGTTTTATATCGTATAAATGACAATTTGGATGATGAAGAGAGTGAAAAATACATTCAAGATTTTGAGACTTCAATTTTACCATTGTTTGAGAAAGAATTAGGTATGAAAGCAGAGTTTCAAGATTGATTGAGCTAATCTACCAGCTCGTGAGAGATATCATAAAGCAAATATTTGAAGATAGTTATAATGAACTTTCAGGGCGTTAACGATAGTTTTTACAACAGAATTTTAGAGGAAATTGATGCACACTTTCCTTCATTTAAATCTGTGTTCGATAAAGAGGATGGAATATATCCGATTTTGGGAGAGTTGGGAACTTTTATTGTAGAGAATTTTAATCAAGAAAATATCAGATTACAGGCTATTGGTTTTATTAATGAAGCAATTGAACAAGGTGGTTCAGAAACAGAGGATGCAATAGTATTGGAGGTGTTTCAAAAGATTTATGAAGATATGAGATTAACTAATGAAATTAAAATGCTATTAAGTGATGTAACGTTATCGGTTTTTGATAAATATTTAAAAGAATACAATAATTAAAGAACAATGTCAAGCCAAATATCTTCTTTGAACACTATGAGGCATTTCGGTTTTTAGCCCCATCCCAATTCCCCGACGGGGAAGGCGAAAAAAGCGGGGCGCGGTTTTGGGTAAATCCACCCCGTCAGACTGCGTCTGCCACTGAGCAATGAGAAACCACCCCGTCCTGCGGACACCCCTCCGGCGGATGGGATGAAATTCATGTAGCCCCGTCCACAATGTATCAAACGCAAAAGACGGCATTATTCCGTAGTTTTGAATAAGGAAGTGATGACAGTATGCCGGACAGCGTTTTATCGGGAATGGCATAGTATATATACACAACACCATGAATACTTCAATATGTTTTTCCATCCATCGGAGAATATGTGACACGATTTCATCATAGTGCAGCAACAGAGGCATTAAAACATAAAGCACGAGCATTGGGATTTTCAGATTGCGGTATTGCCGCAGTGGAAAATTTGGACAAAGAAATGCAGTTCTATGAATCATGGTTGCAGCAAGGGTATCACGCTTCTTTGGGCTATATGGAGCGCAATCTTGATAAACGCCGCGATGTGTCACTTATTCTGCCCGGCGCACAATCCGTTATTGTTGTCACTCAAAATTATTATACCCCCCATAGACATCCACCCAAAGAGGATAAGAGCGCAGGAAAAATATCACGCTATGCTTGGGGCGATGATTATCACGATGTTATCCCACCGAAATTAAAAGAATTATCAGCATATATCACCGAATTATATCCCGATGCGGCAACGAAATATTATACCGATACGGGACCGATTATGGAAAAACAATGGGCAGTGCGTGCGGGCGTGGGTTGGCAAGGCAAACATTCCAATATTATTTCACGAAAATATGGCTCATGGTTTTTTTTGGGAATAATCATTACCACCGCCCAATTTGTGTATGACCGTCCTATGGAAGATTATTGCGGCACTTGCACCGCATGTATAGAGTATTGCCCCACGAATGCGATAATAGAACCGGGTATCGTGGATGCCGGTGCTTGTATTTCCTATTGGACTATCGAAGCCAAAGCGGATCAATGTATCCCCGAAAGGATTGCAAGCACTATGGAAGGATGGGTTTTTGGTTGTGATATATGCCAAGATGTGTGCCCTTGGAATCGTTTCAGCAAAGAAACCACCGAGCAATCATTTCAGCCCCGTTCTTTTGGGACATCATTACCGATAGGATTGATAAAAGAAATGCGTCAGGAAGAATTTTCGGCAATGTTTCGCAAAAGCCCGATTAAACGCACCAAACTTGCGGGATTGCTGCGCAATGCACTTACTTTGGAAAGGAATGTTTCCCATGATTGAAATCATTGTTCCCGGTATATATCGCCATGACAATATTGTATCCGGTCTGACATTACGCAATCAAGCCGCCTATCCGCCGAATGGTCTGAGTGTCAGTGCCACTTTGTCATTTCCGGAGGAAGTATGCCTTCATCATCGTCATGATGTGTGCGCGCACTATGCCATCCCGACCGATTCACTGTATATTCCTCAACAAGTGCATGGCGATACGGTTATAGAGATTACGGACACTTCGCCGCCCTTGTTTGAAGCCGATGCGATGATAAGTTGCAGCACGAATGTGATGCTGATGGTGAAACTTGCCGATTGCTGCGGTATTGTATGTTATGATCCTGTGCGCCATGTTTGCGGTGTGGCACATGCCGGTTGGCGAGGCACAGAAAAAAATATTGCCGTCCGTATGATTGAGCAAATGCAGATGCGCTATGGCAGTTCATTTGCGGATATGAGGATATGGTTAAGTCCTTGTGCATCCGGCAAAGCGTATGAAGTTGGCGCAGAGGTTGCAGAGCGTTTTCCGATGAGTATCACCCGTGACGATAAGGGGCGATATTTTCTTGATATACGCAAAGAAAACAGACAACGTTTGTTGTCGGCGGGTATCATCCATGACCATATAGAAAGCTCGGAAGAGTGCACAATCACGGACAGACGTTTTCATTCTTATAGACGGGATAAGGACAAAGCGGGTCGTATGGGCTGCTTTGTGAAACTGAAGCCCGAAAGCCGTGATAATGCAGAAATTCATGATTGATGTTGTTGATTTGTAAGGGTTTGAAACACAGAAGTCATCACAAACATTTTTACACCGACATACATTCACAGTGGTTTTGTGCGTTTTATTAGTATAATCATGCACGAAAAAGAGTAATTTTGTAATGGTGTGAATGATATTTTTCAACTAAAGATATTCATACTCTCAATGCTTAACCATTTATTAAAAGACCGATCGGCAATATGAGCGGCTTATTTCAGTTCAAAAATCTTCGAACCCCAGCTCAACAACAGGGTTCATCTCCATTAGCACAAAGCTCTACTGTCATGTCAGATGAGACTTTTAAGCTGTTTCGTGACTTTATCTATACCAAAAGCGGCATATTTTTCAATGATTCGAAAAAATACCTTCTTGAAGGCAGGGTCAGCAAACGCTTGTCCATCAACAAAGTCTCGACATTTGAAGAATATCTTCAATTATTGAAATCATCGCAGGGGCGAGGCGAGCTGTCGGCATTGTATGAAGCAATCACCATCAATGAGACATACTTTTTCAGAGCGGAGCAGCAATTCGACGCTCTGGAGCAAATCATTATTCCTGATATTATTGCATCCAAAGGTAATTCGCTCGGCACAACGGTGCGGCTGTGGAGTTCGGCATCATCCACCGGTGAAGAAGCATATACGATGGCAATAATAATCAATGAACGGCTGAAAAAGAAATACCCGCATGTTCGTTTCCAAATAATGGCATCCGATATAAACAGCGCAGTGCTTGAAACCGCCAGACAAGGCATCTACAAAGAATATGCAATACGTAATGTGCCGCCCAACCTTTTGACAAAATATTTCAAAAAAGACGGCGCAACCTATCAGTTAAGCGATGAAATCCGCCGGCAAGTCACTTTTCTTAATGTGAATTTATTTGACAGCTCCGCAATGCGCAGTATGCAAAATTTTGATATAATTTTTTGTTGTAATGTTCTGATTTATTTTGATTTGGCATCAAAGCAACAAGTTATCTCGGGTTTGTATGATTCCTTAAACAAAAACGGTCATTTAATCATCGGATATTCCGAATCATTACATGGTGTGTCGAAGGCATTCAAGCTTATTCATTTACCCAAAGCAATGGTTTACAAAAAAGAGTGATTTAATTACTTTTATCAATTTATTTCTTACACATTACTTTATCTTCAGACTCAGTATGCAAAAAACCGTTCTTATAGCAGATGATTCGATGTCGGTGCGCAAATTTGTAATGCTGGCATTAAAATTACAAGGTGTCCGCGTCATAAGTGCCGTTGATGGTATGGACGCATTAGAAAAAGCGGCTGTAGAAAAAATAGATTTACTGATTACAGATTTAAATATGCCGAATATGGATGGCTATACGCTTATAAAAAATTTGCGTGGCACCCCGGACTATGCTTCTTTGCCTATCATTATATTGTCGTCTTTATCAAAAGATGCCGATGTGCAAGCAGGTATGGATGCGGGTGCGGATTCCTATTTAGTGAAGCCGTTTAATGCAAAACGATTGCAATATGAAGTATCAAAATATATAGGTTAATTTTACTACAAAAAAAATGTTTAGAATACATTTACAAGGATACATGTTATGAAATTTTTAGTTGTTGATGATTCGCCCACAATGCGCCGTATAGTAATTAATGCTTTGGCATCATTCGGCTATGATTCGGTGGTTGAAGCAGAAGACGGACAAGACGCATTCAGTAAATTACAATCCAATCCGGTTGAATTTATTATTACCGATTGGAATATGCCCAATATGAATGGTTTGGAATTTACAAAAGCGGTGCGTGCTGATGCCAAATTTTCAAAATTGCCAATTTTAATGGTAACAACACGAGGTCTGAAACAAGACATCATCGAAGCATTGCAAGCACGTGTCAACAATTATGTGGTAAAGCCATTCACGCCCCAAGTACTCAAAGAAAAAATTGATGTCATTTTATCCTCCATAGGAAAATAATCATCTTACCCACCATTGTCACTTAGGAGGATACTATCATGAAAAAAGAATTAGATATACAAGAACTACTCAAAAAGGCAGAAGAATTAAAAGCATTGTTTGTGCTTGGTCAAAGAGTGATTCCCTTTCTTGAGGAAATCTTTTTATTTATTCAAGACACCTCGCCTTTGATACAAGAGATAAGCTCTTCAATCAAAGATAATCTTAAAAAAATGCCCAAAGCTTCGAAGCAATTATCGAAAGTAACGGAAGCTACAGAAATGGCAACCAATGAGATTATGGATACGGTGGACGGTGTCATGTATAAATCAGGCATTATCAGCACTAATCTTGCTTTGATACGCGATATAGGTTCTCAAACTGAATTTGCCAAAAACGAGGATTTTTTACGTGCAATTTCCAATTCAGATGAAGTATTAAAAAGCATAAAAAATGATGCACAAAATATAATGATGGCATTGCAAGTGCAAGACATCACTTCACAGCAAATTGCTGCCGTGAATAATTTATTGGAAACCTTGCAAACCAAACTCGGCAGCATTACCGACAGATTAAAAAACACGGAATTTGCGGTATTCTCTTTAGAAAATGCTACCGAAAAACATCAGTTCGATTCCCGCACCTCCAATTTACATCGCACAATTGCATTTGACCCCGATGCTGTGGATGCTTTAGCCAATACCACATCACGTCAGCAAGATGTGGACGATTTAATGAAACACATGAATGAATCTCCGGAAGAGTTTTCTCGTGAGCATCAATCTTTTGATTCGACGCAAGCGCAGGACGATGATGACGAAGACATTGATATTGATGCCTTATTTGCGGCGAATACGTCCAATAATAATGCCGACGATGATGATGAAGTCATTGATATTGATGCCTTATTTGCGGCGAATACGTCCAATAATAATAATGCCGACGATGATGACGAAGACATTGATATTGATGCCTTATTTGCAGCCAATGCGCAATCGGAACAAATGCCCACCGAAGAACACAATACCAATCAATTACCGGACAGCGATGAACCATTTTCGCAAGATGATATTGATGCTTTATTTAAGTAAAGTGTAATCGTAGTGGTACGCAAACGTTTATCATTCGTAACCCATAGTAACGTGTATTTATTTATCGGGATGGATTTATGCAATTAGATGATGATATGAAAGAAATATTCGAGAGTTTTCTTGTTGAATCACAAGAGCTACTCGATGCACTGATGCCGGATTTAATGCAATTGGAAACTGCCGGCGACGATATGGATTTGATGAACAGAATATTCAGGGGTTTCCATACGATAAAAGGCACTTCCGGTTTTATGGGTTTTGATTCTATTACCGTGATAACCCACCATGCAGAAGACTTGCTCAATAAATTGCGCCGTTCCGAATTAACGATTACGATGGATATGGTAGATGTGCTTTTAGAAGTGCATGATTGGATACAATTATTAGTGAAAAATCTGAGCATGGGCGATGATTCTCCCGTTGATTATTCACAAACATTGGCACGTTTAGAAGCAGTTATTAATCCGAGTGCCGAAAAATCGTCGGCTTCAAAAAAAGAAGAAAAGCCGCCTTCAGCCATACAAAGCGTCCTTGCCGACACTTCCATGAAAGGTGCCGGCGATTTTACCGATGAACAACTTGCACAAATCCAAGCGGCTTTTGCGGAAATAAATAGTGAATTTGCTAAGGAAATTTCTCAAGAATCATCGTCCGCTGCATCACACAGCGCGCTTGATGCTGTTTTGAATAATACGTCAATAACGCAAAATCCGGGCGATTTTACCGAAGATGAACTTGCAATGATTCAAGCGGCTTTCGCAGAAATAAATACGGATTTTTCCGCAAATCAAGAATCTAAGACCATAGAAAAACCTTCGGAATTACCTCAACAAATTGTCGAAAGCACTAAAGAAACAACATCCGTCGAATATAATGAACAGAGTAAAGAAACAGCCGCAAAAGCAACTCCCGTAGCCGCGACAAAACCAACACCGCAAATGGCAGCCGCAAAAGCTGCTCCCGCAACGCCTTCATCAGCCGATGCTACAATTCGCATTGATGTCAGCAGAGTGGAAGCATTGATGGATTTATCCGGCGAACTTGTACTCGGGCGTAATCGTTTATCGCAAATTTCCGATCGTCTTAAAGAATTATTTGACAATGAACACCTTGTTGCCGAATTATTGGAAACAACATCACAATTAGATAAAATCACAACGGATATTCAAGCTACGGCAATGAAAATGCGTATGGTGCCTATTGGTAAATTATACCAGAAATCACCTCGTATCGTTCGTGATTTATCGAAAGAATTCGGTAAAGAAATTGAACTTATTCTCAAAGGTGAAGATACAGAAATTGATCGCGGTATTATTGAAGAATTAAATGATCCTTTGGTTCACATGATTCGTAATTCATGTGATCATGGTATTGAGTCACCCGAAAAACGTGTGGCAAAAGGCAAACCTGCCAAAGGTACAATCACTCTTGATGCCGAACAAGAAGGAAATAATATTGTGCTCCGTATAAGCGATGACGGTAATGGTATTGATGCTGAGAAAGTAAAAGCCAAAGCCCTAGAAAAGGGTGTGATAACCGCTGAACAAGCAGCACAGATGTCAAAACGCGAATTATATCAATTAATATTTGCACCCGGGTTCAGCACCGCGGCGGTAGTATCGGCTGTGTCCGGTCGTGGTGTGGGAATGGATGTCGTAAAAACAAATATACAAAAACTCAAGGGCGTTATAGAAATAGAATCCGAGATAAATAAAGGCACGACCTTTGTTATTAAATTGCCGCTCACTTTAGCAATAATTCAAGGATTAATAGTGCAAGTAGAAAATGAAACGTATGCACTGCCTTTGAGTAATGTTGTGGAAGTTGTCGCATTAACTGATGAAAATTGTTCTACAATCAATCAAAAGCGTGTTATTCGTATTCGCCAACAAGTTCTACCATTATTGACATTAAAAAGTGAGTTAAATATTCCTGCTAAACCAACGCCTTCAACGGCACAATATGTCGTTGTTATTGGTTTGGCGCATCAGCGTTTAGGAATTGTTGTGGACTCCTTGCTTGGTCAAGAAGAAATTGTAATTAAGTCATTAGGTCAATATCTTGGTAATATACCTGCCATCGCCGGCTCCACAATTCTTGGTGATGGGCGTGTAATTATGATTCTCGATATTCAAGAATTAGTTGATAAAGTCAAAGTTGAATAAAAAATATTCCCATATTGCGTATGACTATGT
>JAFLBY010000219.1 GCA_017302855.1 Candidatus Kapaibacterium sp. | reverse complement strand
GTTGATGAACAAGGAAATTTTCCTCGCGCAGATGTCTGGAGAACAGAAAAGGCGAATATAGACCAATATCATAGAAATAAAAAGTCAGAATCATTATTAAGTGCAACTCAGAATAATCCCGAATGGAAATTAGTTGGTCCTCTTGGCTCACCATTAGGGGGTATGTCTGGGAATGGACGTTTGAATGGTGTTACTTTGTCGTCAAATAATGAAAATTTAATATGGGTTGCGGCAGCCGGTGGCGGTGCGTGGAAATCAACCGATGGGGGAAAATCATGGACTACCACAACTGATAAAATAGCTGTGTTAGCGATTAATGACATTGCACTTGATCCGAAAAATGATAATATTGTTTACTTGGGAACAGGCGATGATTGGGGACAAAATGCCATTTATCGTAATGTGAATAGTGCGGGCGTGCTAAAATCTGTTGACGGTGGCAATACATGGCAAGAAACCGGTTTGAAATGGAATACTTCTCAAGGGATCACAATCTCAAAAATATTGGTTCATCCACAAAATTCATCTATCGTTATTGCAACAACCTTAGACGGAATTTATAGATCTGCTGATGCCGGTGCAACATGGTCAAAAGTGCAGGCAGGTTGGTTCAGAGATTTAGATTTCCATAAAGAAGATCCTGATCGTTGGTATGCGTGTACAGGCACTCAATTTTTTCTTTCAACCGATGGTGGCGTAAAATGGTCATCGAAAACTGTGACAGGCATGAGTGGAACAAGACGTTTGGCTATTTCATCTTCTGAGGCGAATTCAGATTTTATTTATTTGTTAGCTACAAATAATGATGGTCGTTTTGCGGGCTTGTTTCAATCTACTGACGGTGGAGATACTTGGGCGCGCCGTTCAGCTGCAAATAATTTACCATCCATACTTGAAGATAATGTTGAAGGTACTGTCAATACAGGCCGTCAAGGTCAAGGTTGGTACGATTTAGCTGTGATGGCTTCTCCGACTGATGCCAAAGCTGTGTTTGTAGGTGGTATAAATATTTGGCGATCAGTTAATAATGGGCAAAACTGGACAATTATGAGTGATTGGTTAGCTCGTTCCGGAAAACCGTATGTTCATGCAGATATCCATGACATTGATTATTCATCAGTAAGTGGAAAGATTTATGCCGCTACTGATGGCGGTTTATATGTAACATCGAATAATGGAACATCTTGGACCGAAATCAATGGTACTAAAGCAATTATGCAGTTTTACAAAATTTCAATTACTGAACAGTCGAATATCGTCCTTGGAGGTTCACAAGATAATGGTACAAATCGTTTTTCTTCCAATGAGTGGCGAGAAGCGAATGGAGGTGATGGTATGGACAATGGCATTGATCCGACCAATTCTCAAATAATGTATTGCTCAAATCCTCAAGGTGATTTACGTAAGTCATCAAATGGTGGACAGAACTTTGGATCCATGCTTACAGATAACACGACCGGCGAAAGTGGTCAATGGGTGACACCGTTCGTTATTGACATGGCAAAACCGGATAATTTGTATGCAGGATATAGAAGAGTATGGAAATCAACAGACAAAGGCTCTTCGTGGAAACCCACGGGCAATTTCCCAAATAATCCGGGAGCATTAGTCAATTGTATAGCTGTTTCGGAATCGAATAACTCTTGGATTTATGTTTCGAGTGGTGCGGGATTCTTTTATTCGACAGATGGTGGTGTGGCATGGGCTCAAAGAACTGGTTTACCATTTGGTGCAGGAAATATCTCGTCAATAGCAGTGAGCAAACAAAATAATCAAAGAGTTTGTGTGACTGTCAGCCGATTTGGCGCTGCGAATGTTTATGAGTCATTAAACGGCGGAGAAACATGGAAAGATATTTCCGCCGGCATACCAAGAGTTCCCGCGAACACATGTATTTATGAAAAATCAAATAATCGGATTTTCGTAGGAACTGATATCGGTATCTATTATAAAGATGATGTTGCCGGCAGTTTTAATGATTATAATAATGGTTTTCCTGCTGTTTTTGTGAATGACTTAGAAATTAGCAATAGTCGCGGAAAGTTAATTGTAGGCACATGGGGCAGAGGCGTGTGGGAAGCAAATCTTCCAGCTTGCCAAGGTGGTGTTTTATCCGTTGGAATAAAAGGAGATACTACATTCTGTGAAGGAAAAAGTGTCGTTCTTGAAGCGCAAGCCGGTTATTCTTCTTATACGTGGTCACATGGAGAACAAGGACAATCAGTTACAATTACAAAGTCAGGCACCTACAGTGTTGCAGCTCTTGATGACAAAGGTTGTCCATACGGTTCTCGATCAATAAAAGTAGTGGTTACTGAAGTTCCCGATATGTCAATAACAGTCGTTCCAAATTCTGCAACAACCAATCCTAACGGTAATGTATTCTGCGGTGTTGATAGTGTGAGAATTCGTGCCAATACCGGTTTTGATTCTTGGGAATGGTCCAATGGGTTGAAAGAACGCATTGGTGTATTTAAATCAACGGAAAAACTCATTGTTAGAGGAACAACTTCAGAAGGTTGCACCAGCGTATCTGATACTGTATTCGTCAATGTTATTCCGAGAGATTCACTGCAGCTACAACCTCAATCAGCATTAGAGGTCTTTAAAACACCATTACAGGGTATGTTGTATCAGTGGCTACAAGATGGAAAAGAAATGCCGGGGCAAACTGCTCCTACATTCAAAGGTGTTAAAGATAATGACAAGAAAAAAATAAGTGTACGAATTACCACTGCCGCGGGTTGTGTTGTAACGTCAACTGTACAGGAATTTAATTTTACCGGAGCAGATATTGTTGAAACCAACGATGGTACTTCTGTAACAATAATGCCAAATCCTGCAACAAACGATATCTACATACAAACAGAGTGTGACGGTGCTAGAACTTTGAATGCTTCTTTATATAATACGCTTGGAATTCAGGTTAAATCTATGAGTTTTGAGCATAATGGTGATGCCAAAAACAAAATGAGTGTGAATGGTTTGCCTGCCGGACATTATGTGTTGCACATTGAGGGTTGTGGTATGACAAAAGTATTGAAGGTAATCGTACAGTAATCAAATTAAGGATAGCATGACAAAGACGATTGGTAAGCCAATTGAAAGAACATTAGCGTTCGAGAAAAATGTGGATGGCAATAAAGACTTGCTTAGAATCATTCATGAAAGAGCTTCCAAAACAAAACTGGGTGGAGGAGCAAAAGCTCAAGAAAAACTCAAAGAAAAAAATAAAATGCCGGCGCGTGACAGAATTACTGCTCTCATAGATGAGGGCAGTAAATTTCTGGAAATTGGATTATTTGTCGCTGATGGTATGTATGTACAACAAGGAGGAGCTCCATCAGCGGGCGTCATTACCGGAATAGGCATAATTCATGGTCGAGAATGTTTGATCGTAGCCAATGATCCAACTGTGAAGGCTGGAGCATGGTTTCCCATGACAGCCAAAAAAAATATGCGCATCCAGGAAATTGCCATTGAAAACAAAGTACCCGTCATTTATTTAGTTGATTCTGCCGGGGTATTCTTGCCCATACAAGATGAGATATTCCCCGACAAAGAACACTTCGGTCGCCAATTCCGTAATAATGCTGTACTTAGCGCAATGGGTGTGCCACAAATTGCAGCGATAATGGGTCCATGTGTCGCCGGTGGTGCATATTTGCCGATAATGTCTGACGAAGCAATCATTGTGGAAGGAAATGGGAGTTTGTTCCTTGCCGGTCCGGCTTTGGTAGAAGCAGCAATAGGCGAAAAAACGGATATTGACCCACTCGGAGGTGCAGTCATGCACTCAACCGTAAGTGGTGTAATTGATTACAAAGTCAAAGATGATGCTGAAGCCATAAAGACGATTCGCTCTTTAGTCTCTAAGTTTTCTCCTCTCAAAGGAAAGAAAAATCTCTTCGAAAGATCTGAATCTTACCCTCCGCTTTTTGATAGTGAAGAAATTTTCGGTATTTTGCCTATTGATAGAGCAAAACCATACAGTACGTATGACTTTTTATCTAGAATAATTGACAAAAGTGAACTTGATGAATACAAAGCAGATTATGGAAAAACTATAATCTGCGGCTATGCTCGTATTGATGGATGGGCGGTCGGAATCGTTGCCAACAATCGGGAAGTAGTGAAAAATGGTAAAGGCGAGATTCAGATTGGTGGAGTGATTTACTCAGAAAGTGCCGATAAAGCAGCTCGGTTTATCAATAATTGTAATCAAAGGGGTATTCCTTTAGTCTTTTTTCAAGATGTCACGGGTTTTATGGTTGGAACAAGGGCAGAACAAGGCGGCATTATTAAAGATGGTGCAAAAATGGTGAATGCCGTTGCAAACTCCGTAGTTCCCAAGTTTACTTTTATCATTGGCAACAGTTATGGTGCAGGAAACTATGCTATGTGTGGCAAAGCTTATGATCCAAGACTTATTTTTGCATATCCTTCGGGACAAATTGCAGTCATGGGTGGTGCCCAAGCATCAAAAACTCTGCTTACTTTGAAAACTGCCAATTTACGTAAAGAAGGTAAGACTTTGTCAGAAGATGAAGAAAACGCAATGCTCAAAGAAATTAAAGATAAGTATGATGAAACAACAACGCCATTATATGCGGCATCGCGTTTGTGGATAGACGGCATCATATCGCCGACTGATACTCGTGCGATTGTTTCCTTAGGTTTGGCGTGCGCGTCTCATCAAGATTCTATACCCGAATGGAAATCGGGTGTTTTACAAGTATAAGTAAACAAATAATTTTTATAAATTTTTACAGGTCAAATCCATGAAATTTTCAACAGGTAAGATTGTTGTTTTTCTTGCTCTCTTAACCGGAGTCACATTACTGCCCGCTTGCCGCAAT
>JAFLBY010000218.1 GCA_017302855.1 Candidatus Kapaibacterium sp. | reverse complement strand
TAAACAGCCTGTGTTTTTTGGCAACTTGCCTCCGCGTGCCACTATAACAATTATGACCCTAGATGGTGTCCGTTTACTCACACTCGAAGAAACTGACGGCAATGGCGGTATTGAGTGGAACGGTTTAACAGAAAACAACGAAGAATTGTCAACAGGCGTATATTTATACAGGGTTGAAGGTTATGATAAAAGTGGCAATTCTATTGAAACTGTCTTGAAAAAATTTTCCGTGAAAAAATAATAAGTTGTGTATCCTTCTGACTAAAAGTGAATTATTGGCATCATGAAAAATATATTTATCTCTCTACTGTTCACAACCTTGACTTGGAGCATTGCATTCAGTCAAGACTCTATCATTACTAAAAGCAACTGGTCAATTGGTGCTTTTGGTAATTATCATGTTATGCAACATACAACGCAGTTGCCTGTGTTTTTTGGTTCTGCCGATTGCGGTGTGTTCACTGAAGGACAAAACAATGGTTATTCTGCCGGATTAAGTCTGGAATATTCACTTTTACCTTCTTTTCTGTCCCTCTCCGGACGCATTGGTTATAGCAGTCGTCCCGGCACTTTATCAACTTCAATAGCGAATTTTGAAGTGTTTGAGCCGCAAAGCCGAACATATCAACCTCTTGTTCAAAAACATACATTTGATGCTATTTTAGATTATCTTGTGTTCGATGTGGGAATAATCGTACAACCATTGGAAGAAATTCCTCTACGTTTGCGTCTTGCTGCTGATGCGGGAAATCCTATTTTCGCTAACTCATTTCTTCAAACAGAGGAAATAACATCGCCCAATACCGTACTTTTTCCCGATGAAAGAAAAATACGAACAAATGATCAAGGAATTATTCAGACAGCAACAACATCCTATAATGCAAATGCTCTTCTGTCCTATGATTTTCCGGTAAGCGCAATTTCCGCGCTTTCTTTAGAAATCGGTTATCGTTATGGTTTAGCAGATATTCTCTCTGATGCAACTTGGAAACAACAATCATACTTCGGTGGCATTGCCTTTCGTACAAGAATCGGTGATGACAAATATTTACCGCCGCCGCCAATACCTGCTCCAAAAATTGATACTATTATTCCACCTCCGCCGGCAGTGCGTATAGAGAACAAAGAGCCCGCCATTCGATTCGCAGCTCTTTCTTCACAACCAATTATTGTAGAAGAAACTATTGTTACACAAACCTTTCCCCTTTTACCATATATATTTTTCGATAGTGCAAATGCTGTATTACCAACAAAAATGATGCAAAAAAAGAAAGTCGGATTTAATGAAGCCGATTTACCCAAAGATATGCTCCAAACATATTATCACTTACTTGATATTATCGGCAAACGATTACTTGAATCGCCAAAGTCTGTCATTACTATTGTCGGTAATTCCGATGGGATAGAAATGTCTTCACAAAAAGAACGATTAGCTATTGCAAAACAAAGGGCTGCCACTGTAAGTGATTATCTTAAAAATGAATGGAAAATTCGTGCATCACAGATAACAACAGAAATTCGCGATACACCCAAAATACCAACCAATATTCGATATACTGAAGGTTATGAAGAAAATAGACGTGTCGAAATTTATACGGATGACCCACAAATACTTCGTCCTGTTGTCCATTCACGATTTTTGGAATTTACAGGCATTCAACGTATTCAGGGATTTAATGCCGTCACAAGAAAAGATATTCAGCCACGCAGTTGGAAGATTGTGCTGCGAGGAAAACAAGGCGAGATTGTTGCAAAAAATGGAACTCTCGCACCTCAAACACAATCGTTAGAATTACCGTCCTCCATTATTGCCGATATAAAAAACCATGTATTTACCGGTGATTCACTCAAAGCACAGTTATCGCTGACTTTTGACGATGGTTCAGAACTTAACTCAGAATGTTCTTTGCCCGTGTTTACATCAAAAAATGTCTTTGAAGTCAGTCGTTTATCTCTTATTGTTTTTGATTTTAATCGTTTCGATATTTCAAATCAAAATAAGCGCATGATGCAACAATTCGTCAAAGATGCAATTAAATCAACATCACAAACAACAATTACAGGTACAACAGATCGCTTGGGAGAAGCCGATTATAATATTGAATTGTCAAAATCCAGAGCATTATCTGTTCGCGATTATTTACTATCCATTCAACCCACCTTACAATTAAAAGAGGTTAAAGGAATTGGTGCATCTATTTTACCTTTCGATAATAATGTACCTGAGGGTCGTTACTATTGTCGGACTGTTTCCATAGAAGTAAAAACACCTGTACGATAAACAATGAGATTATTCAAGCAATTTTATTATGAATAATTAAGGTGTTTCTGTCAAACGAATCCCCGGAGTTCGATCAATTGTATATTGCAATTCCCAATCATTTTTGAAGAGAACTACCGGTCTTTGCATTTCATCATACGCCATTTCAACCGATGTTGCAGGAACAATATCTCCTTGCAACCAACGCATACGCTTAAATTGCAAATAATCTAAACGCACGACTTCATTATACTCAGATTCCATACGCCAGGTAAATACTTGAAGCTGTAATTCACCGACAACAGCAACAATCGGACTCGGTGAGCCATTTTTATCGGTAAATATTTGAATAACGCCCTCTTCACCTAATTGTTCAATTCCTTTTCGAAATGATTTACTGTATGTTCCTGTTTTAGGAAATACCCGTGCGAAAATTTCCGGTGCAAATCGTGGGAATTGCGGTATAGTGCAAGCATTGCCTGTGCTAATGACATCACCCACTTTAAATAATCCCGGATTTGTAAGACCTATAACATCACCGGGATACGCAATATCTATGATTTCACGTTCTTGACCAAATAATTGAAATGGATAATTTAGCTTCACTTCTTTACCAGATTTTCCATGAATCACAGTCATTCCTCTTTCAAATGTGCCCGACATAATTCTGACAAACGATATTCTGTCACGATGTGATTTATTCATATTTGCCTGTACTTTATAGACAAATGCACTAAATATGGGCGAATCAACCGGCATATCGCCTTGAGAAGTGGGCATCGGTTGCGGACAAGGTGCATATTCCAATAAATATTGCAAAAAGTTTTCAACACCGAAATTCGTAATTGCACTACCAAAAAATACAGGCGTGCATCGCTCATGAAGAAAATCATCATGATTAAATGGCGGCAACACAGTTTCAATAAGTGCTAAATCATCAATGAATTTTGCATGTTTATTTTCACCTAACATTTCTTTGAAAGAGGTGTCATGTATTGAACCAACAGAAACGGGTGCTCTGTACATCCCCCCCACTGTTCGCTCAAACAAATGAAGACATTGATTTTTTCGCTCATAAACGCCTCTAAACTCAGGACCATCACCAATGGGCCAAGACATAGGCACTGCCGTAATTCCCAGCACAGATTCGACATTATCGAGCAATTCAAAAGGATCTAATGCCGGTCTATCCATTTTATTAATGAATGTGATAATAGGGATTCCCCGTTCACGACATACTTTGAAGAGTTTAATAGTTTGTTCCTGCACACCGCGACCTGCATCAAGCAACATGATAGCACAATCAACAGCCATAAGTGTTCTGTACGTATCTTCACTGAAATCTTGGTGTCCGGGCGTGTCGAGCAAATTGAGTAAATACCCATCATACTCTACTCTCATCGCGCTTGAAGAAACAGAAATTCCTCTTTGCTGCTCAATTCCCATCCAATCTGATTGTGTGGTAGCGCGCTTACCGCCTGTCACAGAACCTGCGCTGTGAATTGCACCGGAGTAAAGCAACAACTTTTCTGTCAGTGTGGTTTTTCCGGCATCCGGATGTGAAATAATGGCTACTGTGCGACGGCGTTGTATCTCTTCTTGTAATGTCATAATTGGTTGAATAATGTAAGATGGAGTGCAAAAATACCAAACTAAGTACTCGCTTTCGGCAATTTGGTATAAATCCATTCGTCATGCCGATCATATTTTTACTTCATTTCAGAATTTATGTATGAATGTTCGCATCGCGCTTCTTCTATTCGTGTTTACTCTTATGTGGTCAACATTGTCATGTGCAGAGGAACCGCAAAGAATCAAACTCCAATCTCAAAAAGGGAAAAAAACAATGAATGATACACAACAAACGGAAACAGCTATTCTTGGCGCAGGGTGTTTTTGGTGCGTCGAAGCAGTATATCAGCAGTTGCAAGGCGTTATTTCCGTTCAATCCGGATATTGTGGCGGCACAACCGATAAGCCAACCTACAAAGAAGTCTGTACCGGAACAACAGGACATGCAGAAGTTTGCAAAGTTGTCTTTGATCCGGCAGTTATTTCATTTACCGAGTTATTAGAAGTTTTTTGGAGCGTCCATGACCCGACAACTCTCAATCGTCAAGGAGCGGATGTCGGCACACAATACCGATCGGCTATATTTTATACAAATGCTGCACAAAAAGAACTTGCAGAAACATATAAAAAACAATTGGATGCCGCTCATACATTCTCTGACCCGATTGTCACCCAAATTACGGCAGCCACAGAATTTTTCCCTGCCGAGGATTATCATGCCGATTACTTCAATCGCAATCCGAACCAGGGCTATTGTACAATGGTTGTACGTCCGAAAGTGGAAAAGTTTAAAAAAGCATTTTCAGATAAACTAAAAAAGTAAATTGTGTTGAATTGACTAAATTTAATGCCATTACTATATTTTTTTCAACGAGTTACATCATCTTTTTGAGAATAGTTTTCTTTTGAGATGAATATTCCGTTTTCGTCACGTCAATTTTTCGCTGCAATTTTGCGAATTATCTAAGCATATATTTTATCACACATTCATTAATGGAGAATATCCAATGATCGTAGGTCTTCCTAAAGAAATTAAA
>JAFLBY010000217.1 GCA_017302855.1 Candidatus Kapaibacterium sp. | reverse complement strand
GTGCCATTAGTAATTTGTGTTTCTTTGATTGCAGACAATAAACCCAAATCAACAACAGCATTCTTGACAGTAAATCCGTCATCTTGCAATACGCTCAGCACCGATTTCATAGCGGTTTTTACATCGGTCGAATCAAATTCCCTTTGTTGATATTGCCTTTTTTGTAATTGTGTTTGGTCTGCCGGTCTAGGTGGTGGCGTTCTTTGTTGATCAATAACCAAACACCCCGAAAGAAACAGCGATAATCCAAGAATCGAAAACAGAATTGTTTTCATGCAATTTCCTTTCGATAATTAGAATTTACTTTGATGATAGCTGAACGTATCTACTTTGTCATTTGCATCAAATTTAATCACTACAGTTAATGTTCTTTGTGTTTGAGAAGATGCCCCCGAACGCTGCGAGCCGGCTGCTAAAAAAAGAAACCATCCCATATTACTTTGGTCATAGGATACTTCGGTTGCAATTTTATCATAGACCCATGTTTCTCTGCCATTATCATCTTTTGTGGTGATATTGGGTGATCCCAAAGCTTCGGCAACCTCCGCGCCGGATATACCTTTTTTAATAAATCGTTTTACATTTCCTGCAGTTATTTCTCTTTCTGCGGTTGAGCCTAAATTTTCTCTGTGATCTCGAGCTGAAATACATGCAAATAATGTTGTGCCGCAAAAAAGTGCTGCAAGAGCAAGTGCCACGTGACGTTTCATAAGTGTTTTCTCCGAATTGTGGAAGAATAAATGAAAAAATATAAACTGTTATTATAGCCCATAATGGTAGATTATTGGTCAGAACATCCAAGAAACGCCTATACCAATGCTTAATATATCTGTTTTTACCGATGACGAAACAAATTCGCTCTTATCGTCAATAATTTTTGCTTTTGATAAAGATTGTTGTTCACCGAACAAATAGCGGGCATAAATATCTAATAATAATGCCGAATGTGATGACGGTAATTCAACAAAATCCACCAAACGGAACTGCAATCCTGCTCCAATGCCATACATCCATATAATATCGGTTTCAGAATTGCTTATTCGAGAATTACCGTATGGTCTTAATTCTGAGTTTGAACTATATATGGAAGCACCGCCCGATACTTCTATGTACGGAAAGAGAAAATGAGTTATCTGCGGTTGAAATCTTGTATGAAACAAGATCGGAACCATCGTGGTTGATGTTTCAATTGTATCATTGACCGTTAGTCCCATAACTGTGCGCGGAAGCCTTTTAGTTTCACCACCGAAAAATAAAAAATCTACATTCATTCCCACAGTCAATGGTAGAGGATTAAAATAGTATCCACCTTTTAATCCAAATCCAAATGAGTTATTTTCCGAAAATTCTTGAAATGAACCATGCTGCGGATTGCCTGTCGTAAATGAAAGTCCAGCATAACCTGCAAGCGGTTGCTTAATTAAATCTTTTGCTGTCTGAATATCTTTTTCGATTTGACTTTCGGGTTCTTTATCTTTTGTGTCCTGCGCACAAACTGTACATACTGTTACAAAACACATGCACAACAATGGTAATACTATTTTCATGCTACGCTTCATTTTCATACTCTTATCGTTTGAATAGCTTCGATACGTTGCAATACCGGAGGATGCGAATAGTTTAAAAATACATGCAATGGATGCGGAGTTAAATTCGATAAATTATTCGCGGAAAGCCGTTTTAATGCCTGTATCATTGATTGAGCATTGTGGGTTGTTCGCACTGCATAGCTGTCTGCCTCAAATTCATTTTTCCGAGAAAACATATTAAACAATATTCCCAATATCTCACTCATCGGACTATACATCAAACTAAAAAATACAATGCTCGCATAGATAGACGTTTGTTCTATGTAAAACGCTGCACTCAGCTCTGAATTATTCATAAATAATGACAACGTAAAAAACAGAATGCCTGATTGGAGAAATGACAGCACCATTGATTGCACAATATGTTTATGTTTATAGTGCCCAACTTCATGTGCTAAAATTGCTACCAATTCATCCGTAGTATGATTTTGAACTAAAGTATCATAAAGGGCTATGCGCTTATTCTTACCGAATCCCGTAAAAAAAGCATTTGATTTATTGGATCTCTTCGAACCATCAATAATATAGATACCTGTCAGCGGAAAATTAACCGATTGCGCATAATGTAATAAGGCATTTTTTAATTCACCATCTTCGATCGGTGTGAATTTATTGAATAATGGCATAATCAAGGTGGGGGCAAGAAATTGAGCTACAAGAGTAAACACCGTCACCCCGCACCAGCACCAAAGCCAAGCCAATGTGCCCGCAGACTCAAAAAACCACAAAATGCATGTCAAAAGCGGAACTCCAATAATAATCCCCAAGAGCAAACCCTTCAAACGATCTGCAAAAAATGTGAGCAATGTTGTTTTATTAAAACCAAATTTCTCTTCAATAACAAAGGTATGATACAAAGAAAAGGGGAGTGAAATCACAGAATTTGCCAGCATTAACGAGGCAATGAAGATAAGACCGGTGACGATTTCGCCATAACCATAACTCCGAGCAAACGTATCAACTGTGGCAAATCCTCCCAGCAACCAAAACAGCAATAAACCGACAAAACTTACCGTGCCGGACAAAAGCCCAAACCGAGTATGTACCCGCGTATATTCCTGCGAACGTGAATATGCTTCGGCATCGAAGGTGTCGCTAAATTCTTGAGGCACTTTGGGTTCCAATGCTTTCATATTCAAAATGCTCACTACTGTATCGAAGAGAAAAGTTGCCACCATCGCGGCAAGAATAAAGACAAAATATGGATTCATAACACTCTTGATTGGTTTAACGTTGTGCAAATTTACGCTTTCAATGACTATTTGTTTCTACGTGTGAATAACTCTCCGAGACTTTCTGCTGCATTCTCATAACAAATATGAGGCAATTGTGTTTCATCACCTTAACCATGCTTTTCATGGAAACACATAAAAAAAACGCCCATGAGAACTCATGAGCGTTGTGTGTAACTTCGATAAACCGTTGGAGCTTATTCGTGCAGGATAACAAATCGCAGTATCTGATTTCCTGCTTTGAGATAATAGTGACCATTTGCCAAATGTGACGTGTTTATTTCCAACACTTGCTGTGCAGGATATATGGCAATCTCTTCGCCAAGCATAGAAAGAAGAGAAATGCTTTCCGGGAGGGATTGGGCAAATGTAATATGAAGAACTTTGTCCGCAGGTTGGGGATATACTGATGTCATTGCTTCATTGTGTTCTGCAATATTGCTCAAGCAATTATTTGTTTTGAAAAATGTGGGTTGCATCATGGTGACAAATGCTCCGACACCATCCGGGCATCGCCCCAGAGAGATATCCGCTTCTTGGGCTTCAAAAACCACGCTGTCTAAAGTTATTCCTTCGCCTGTACGAAGCAAAATTGTTTCGCCGCTTGCTGATAATTTGAAATTCACATGGATATATTCATCCGTTGTTTTGTTCTCATCAGCCCATACAGCAAGATACCCTTTTGCCGGAATTATACTCTTCGCAGGAAAAGTGAATTTTGTGGGTTTATTGATGTCATCACTAAGCGTGAAGCCGGCAAGATCAATATCTGATGTTGTATTGTTGAACAATTCTATCCAATCGGCATACTCATCTTGTTCATTTTGCGCTCCCGCGCTGTTGGATGCCAAAAATTCATTCACAACCACATCGCCTTTTATTGCGCTACCGGTTTTGGCTTTTGCCGTAAAATATTCCTTACTGCTGCGTGAAGGTACATATCTGCCGGTTGCCTCATTCGCTGCATAGACATAATAATGTACAACATTATCTTTCATCACAAATTCACATCCATACTGACCATCATTGGCTGCGCCATCATCATGTGCGCCATCATCATACATAGGAATTGTCTCAAAATGCGAATATTCGTTAAATCGTAGATGCAATTCGACTTTTTTTATGGCATCATTACTTATTGTCGTGACTTTTACATTTACTGTACTCTGCAATACCGGATTATTAATCGGTTCAATTATGACTGTTGGCGATGGAGCAAGAATTTCGGGTAATTGTTGCAGATAATTCACTCGAGCAGACATTAATTCTATGATGCCCGGCACTGCATAATTACCAATATTTACCCCTGTGTTCATTGATGCCGAAAATTGTTCATCACTGTAAAATTTATGGGTGTCATTTTTCACTTCGTCATTTATCAGAGTACGTAATGTTTCTGCCATAACTATATATTGACCATTCGCAAATATTTCTTCCACTAATGTTTTGCAATGTGCCATATATCGCTTTTTTAAATCAGCGTCATTCATCACCGCCGATATTAATGTCCAGTATTTATCCGACGAATGGGCAGTGACGGATAAATTTTGCATGCCGGTTAATGATAATGTGCCCATACTTGTATTTGATGCACCTAAAAAGGGAAATCCGCCAAAGCACATATTGTAATCCCAGGGTATGACATTCCAATATTGCTCTCCATCACGATACAAATAATAATTCTGGGAAAATACTCCTGTGTAACTATCCAAATTAACCATTACGGTATTGATTGCAAGCATCCACAATACGCGCTCTATGTCCATCACACGAGTTATCGAACCCGGATTATTCGTTAATGAATCGCATAAAGTGATTAATTCTGCCCAGCCCGCATCCGATTTTATTTCATAGTACTTCATATAAGCGGTGCTGTCTTTTGTATCTAAGTACAAGAGATTACTTTTTGTTTGGGGGGTGGGCTTCACTGTGGGGCTGCAACTGAAAAAAGCTCCTTTGGATGAACCGTAACGACTCGAGCAAAATGATTTATTGATACTTTCAACATTGGAACATAACCCTAACGGCTTTTTATTGACTATTATCTTTGCAAAATTCGCTTTGGGTGC
>JAFLBY010000216.1 GCA_017302855.1 Candidatus Kapaibacterium sp. | reverse complement strand
AATACTATGAAGCGAGTAAACACGCGGCAATGTATGTTCCGATATATCATTGCCTTGCAAAAAAAGATGACTGCATTCATTTCCTATGATGGGAAGATAGTCTCGGATAAATCCCCCGACAATCTGTGCCGAGACCACAGAAAATACCGTCCATGGTAAAAGTGAGCCCGTCCATGCAGAAAGTGCAGCCACGCCCATAAGACCAATGATACAAAACCAGAGAACTTCATTGGGGGCACGCCAAGAAGATTTGATAATCATGGCAAGAACGCCGGCAATAAGTGAGAGCATGAACAGGTGTACCGACCATAGATGCACACCGCGCAGCCATGCTCCGGTGGGGTGGCGATTGGTAAGTTCAATTTCTGTGGAAGCCGCCGCTGCATGAAGCCGCACCGGAATACCATTATGATTGCATACGACAGTGCTGTGGCTTGCCATAGCAGAATCGAAAAACATGGGTTTTCTGTCTTTCGAAAGCGGTACTGTGAATGCTTCGCCGGATAAAGCTAAAGTATCGCCATGAGCGCCAATAATAAGCGTATGAGCAAATGCCATTGCTTGCATATTTCCATTATTGTCTATTATCGGACGAGAAGACGGTTCATACCACATAGACAATACGATTCCCGAAATGATGACGACAATACATGCAGCAGCCGCACATTGCAAAAATATCATCGCTATTTTCAAGGTGTTCTTTTGCGATACATTTCCTTCCAATCCAGAACGTATCCGAATCCATGCTGTTATGCGTGAGTATGTTTGCGCTAAAGGTGATGCCATTATTGTGTGATTATTATCTGAGAATTTATGCAAAAATACCATAATCCCTTCGGGGTATGGCTTTAATTTTATTTTGTTTGAACAACAATACATCATTGGCTTTTGATTTCGACTTCGTTTTTTTCTTGCAAAGTATGCCGCCAATACAGTCAGCAATTTACGCCAGATGAAGAATAATAGCCACCCCAATAGTCATTGCTATGATTATCGGTCATCAAAACAGTTTTTAATATTATGATAAATAATGGCTTACTATTTTATTTAATATTGATGTTACGCTTCATTTAATGTGGCACATCTGTTGAAGAAGGGCTAAGTGCAGCATATAAGAAGGAAAGCGGGGTAAACATTATGATGACAGACCATCGTGGGTCAGGAAGCACCCATACAGAACAAGGAGGTTCGGCGGATGATCAAACGGCATCAACAATGTCGGAATATTATCAGACCATAGACGATGCAGAGCATCTGATGTGCGCCCTTCCTCCTGCACTGCTCGACACAGTGCGCGATTTATTGTTTTTTGTCTATGAAGTGAATCAACGTGCACAAGAGTTATATGTACAAGCGGAAATAATTTATGCTCAAAGAACTTTACACAGCGGCATTGGGAATGATACCCCAGCAGAATCGGCTGGAAGTATTAGCGAATAATATTGCTAATGCGAATACCGCCGGGTTCAAGCGCGAATCGGTATTTGAACGCTATATGATTAATGCACAGGAAAATCTGAATAGCATAAAAGGCGATGCCGAACAGGAAGATCCACCGAGTTATACATATACCGATTTTTCTTCGGGTAATGTAGAACGCACGGGCAATCCATTGGATGTGGCTATTGATGCACCGAATGGATATTTTATTCTTCAAGATGAGGAAGGCAGGCAATTTTACAGCCGTGCAGGACATTTTGTCTTGGGGAATGATGGTCATATACGTACTGCTGACGGATTAGCTTTGATGGGTGAAAGTGGTCCTATCTTGCTTGACCGCACCTTTGCAGCCGTTGATCAGCCCGGTGATAATAGAGCAATAAATGTGCGAATAGAAGATGACGGTGAAGTATTTGCCAATGAAATGCCATTAGGACGTATCCAATTAGCTATTGTAGAAAATCCACAAACCTTGGTCCGTGAATCCGGGACACATTTTTCGGAAAGTGAAGAAACGAATGTGAACATGGTGCCCCATAATGAAACAAGGGTTCGGCAGGGATATTCGGAAAATTCTAATGTGGATATTATTAAAGAAATGGTGGAAATGATAGAATTGCAACGTTTATTTGAAACAGGGCAAAAAGTCATTCAAACCAATGACGGCACACTTGACCGCGCCATTGATATCGGTAGATTTATGTGATTTGTATTTTGCTTGAGTATAATTGGGAATATTATGGATAAAACATTACGCACAGCATCAACGGGATTAACTGCACAACAACGTTTTGTGGAAATAATCTCTAATAATTTGGCAAATGTGAATACCACGGGCTATAAACGTGTGCGTCCCGAATTTCAGGATTTACTGTATGAGACAGTACGCTCAGCAGGTAATACACGTCAAACCGGTCAAGAGCCATTAAATGAATTGCAAATTGGCGGTGGTACGGAATTAGTTGCAACGTCGCGACAATTTACCCAAGGTGATATTACGCAAACGGGTAATACTTTAGATATGGCAATTAAAGGTGAAGGTTTTTTTGTGGTACGTAAACCCGATAATACTTTTGCTTATACCCGCGACGGCTCATTCCAAGTGGATCGCAATGGTCAAGTTGTGACTTCGCAGGGATATATTTTAGAGCCGGGCATAAGCGTTCCCGATGATACGCTTGAAATACGATTATCGCGTGATGGCGTGCTGAGTGTTTTAACGCAAAATTCGCAAACGGAAGATGTCGTATTGGGACAAATAGAATTAGCTCGATTTATTAATCCGACGGGTTTGCGATCATTGGGCGATAATATTTATGCAGAAACGGGAGCTTCGGGTAGAGCAATGTTGGAACGCCCGGGAGTAAATAATACAGGAGAATTAGTGCAATCACATTTAGAATCGGCGAATGTGGACTTGGTCACCGAAATGGTCAATATGATTATGGCGCAAAGAGCGTATGAACTTAATTCTAAATCAGTACGCACAGCCGATGATATTTTAGCAACAGCAACCAATTTAAAACGATAAGATGAAAATGTTATGCTCCATAGTATGGTTGATATGCGTGTCGGTAGTGCATCTTTCGGCGCAGTCATCATTTTCCGCTGAACGTTTACGGAAAGCTGTAGAGCAATATGTGCAGAAATCTTTAGATGATAATAGTGAATGTGTTGTCAGTGCCAATATCGAAGCCCAAACATTTACGGCAGATAATGTGACCGCACGTTGTGTGGCAAATGCAAATTCATTGCGTGGTTCAACAAATATAGCAATAGAGTTTGTGGGTGATAATGCTATGGTATTGCGCCGAATCCATGTGCCGGTAATTATTAAAAAGTATGCGACAGTTCCGGTGGCGGAAGAAAATATACGCCAATCGCAAAAAGTGCTTGCGGAAAATATTCGATTTGAACGACGTGATATTTCTGCATATAAAGAAGAAGATATGCCGACACAAGAAGAAATTTCGGGTGCAGTAGCTCGACGCAATATTACAAAAAACAGTATTATTACACGCGCATTGCTTTTATCGGCACAAAGTGTAAAACGCGGTACTTCGGTAAAAATATATGCTACTGTTTCCGGTGTGACCATTACTTCACGCGGCACTGCTTTATCCGATGCTGATATGGGACAAACGGTGCGTGTGATGCGCGAAGGCACGCAGGAAGCATTACTCTGTACTGTCAATGGTGCGAATGAAGTACAAATACAACAATAATAGAGAAAGAACATGACAATGAAAACGGTATTATGTGCACTATTATTTATGGGTATGTCGGTAACATCATCCATAGCACAGTTTAATCAAAATAATGCACGTTCACTTTTTTCCGATGTGCGTGCTTATCGTGTGGGCGATGCTGTGACCATTATGATTGTTGAAGAAACCATAGCGGATAATTCGGCTTCAACCCAACAAAATCGCAATACTTCATTAAGTGCAGATGCCGGTGTGAATATTGGTTCAACAGATGTGGGTGGCACTGTGGACTTAGGTACAGGTAATAATTTTAATGGTCGTGGTCAGACTACACGCAATGAAAGATTTCGCTCACGACTCAGTGCACGTGTGATAGGTGTGGAATCAAACGGCAATCTTAAAATTGAAGGAAAAAGAGCATTTCAACTCAACGGAGAAAGTCAATCCATTACTTTATCGGGATTTATTCGTCCGGTTGATATTCAGAACGATAATTCCATACCGTCGTATAATATTATGGACTTAAATATTATTTATCAGGGTGAGGGTTCATTAACCGAAACGCAAGAGCCCGGGCTTATCACTAAATTTTTGAGATTATTATTCTAAGTAATCATGAAACGTTCTTGTCTTATCATCATCGCTTTACTGTGGCTTATAAGCTATGCTGCCGAAGCCACTCGTATTAAAGATATAGCGACCATTGAAGGCGTTGCGGGCACGCAAGTGGTGGGATATGGACTTGTGACGGGTTTATCGAATAATGGCGACACACAACAATCACGGTTTACCATACAAACCATTACCAATATGTTGAAGCGTTTTGGCGTAACCGTTCCGGCAATAAATACACGCACACGCAATGTGGCGGCAGTGATGGTGACGGCGACAATTCCGCCTTTTTTACGCAAAGGTTCACGTATTGATGTGCAGGTTTCTTCTTTGGGCGATGCTCGTTCCTTGCAGGGTGGAGTATTGATTATGACACCTTTATCTGCTGCTGACGGTACATTATTGGCAACAGCACAAGGCGGTTTATCGGTTGGCGGATATGATTTTCAGCAAGATGGCAGCCGTGTGGGACGCAATTTTGTTGCCAGCGGTCGTGTGCCCAATGGCGGGATTATTGAGCAGGAAGTACGCGGTGAATTTGTGCAAAATCAGTTGGTACGTATTGTTTTACGTGAGCCGGATTTTACCACGGCAACCCGTGTGGCAACAGCAATAAATGGTTCTGCCGGATTAGCAAACACCGCTTCTGCCATTGATGCCGCAACAGTAGAAGTAAAAATTCCGACAGGACAA
>JAFLBY010000215.1 GCA_017302855.1 Candidatus Kapaibacterium sp. | reverse complement strand
GGCATAAGTATTAGTCCATTGATTAATGCTCCAATGAAAGTTTCACTAATACCAAGCTGTTTCTTGCTCAAATGTTAGCTTCCCGTCAAATTTTCTTCCACCATCAGATTCCGATAAACGATTAATTCATTCATTAAACTCTTTGACCGCATTCTCTAACAACGGCTTATTTGTTATTGGATACCATCACCTTCTGTCCTTGCACCTAAGCCATTACCTTCAATTCTTCCACTGTCACCACATGTTTCTCCGACTATTTGTTTAATTCAACATTATTTTTTACGTCCTGTGTATATAATCTCTGCATAACCGATAAACGGATTAGCAATATTTCCTAAATATCGAATTTTATCAACACTGTCTATATAATTTGCAGGTGGGAGGACTCCAGTTCGTAGTTGTTATTTGTAGAGAATTCATTTCTTAAAAAAAGATACTCTGCTCCTGTAAACACATCAAATACTGATTGTTTATATTTCACTGTCAAAAATGGTTCATTATATATAAGATTCGACATTGTGTCACAATTACCTGTAATGACTATATGGGACTTATCAATCGAGTATCTATCTATAAATATTTTCCCGTGTTTTATATTCAGTTGGGACGAATCAACAAACTTTTTCACTATGTCCTTCAACTTTTCAGACATTTCCAGATTTTTATTTGAGTACTCTACAGTAATGTTACTCTCTTTTTCACTCACGACTCTATTATCCGTGTTGCATGAGAGCAAAACAAGCATACTCAAAATACTTCCATTTTTTATCATAATTATTTTGAAAATTAAATGCTGTCAAATTATATAATCAATCACGTATATCGAAATCGTAGCTGACAGATTGACTTACGCTAAGAGTTAATAAAGGCATTTTTTATTACTTACCTCCCGTATATACAATCTTCGGGTATATCAAGAATGGATTAGCAATCGAACTCCAATATTGAACTCTCTCTGCACTATCAACATATACCTCTAATCTAGATGATTGCAATTGATAGTCTCCTGTCTTGTCAAAATTATTTTGAAAAAAAAGAGGTTCAGCTCCTGTAAACACATCAAAAAATGAATTTTTATACTTTAACACAAGAAATGGTTGTGAATAAATTGTATTTGTTAATGAGTCACATTCTTCTGTAATCACAACAAATGATTCATTTATTCCATAACGATCAATAAATACTTTTCCTTGAATAGTATCTCTTCCTGATGAGTCAACAAATGACTTTACTATTGTTTTGATTCTATCAACAAGATTTGTTGCCTTCTCAGAATATTCAACTGTGACATCATTATAATCTTTAGGTTTAGATATTCTATTAGATTCTTCTTTACATGAGAGAAGAACAAGTACGACAAGAAATAAAAGAAAAAATTTCATATACTTACTCCATAATATTTGCAATCTTGCCTATAATGGATAAACGGATAAAAATCTGCCTGATAATTCATCATAGTGACGTGCATTATTCAACCATACAACGCATTACAAATCTAAGTCTATATTCATCCTCTTCTTCAAAGTTAAGTATTTTTTCTTGGTCAATGGACCATACACAGTATCTTTTTTTATATCAATAATCCAATAATTCGATACTGATGAAAATATTTCCTTGTAATACTCATTATTATCAAGAATGCTATCCGCAATAATAAATGATTTTTGATAACTCTCTTCTGTTGCATCTCCCTTCATTAATTCAACTTGCAAATCTATAGCTATAAACTGTACAGAAAGTTCTTTGTTCGGTCTTTGTATTGCAATAATATAGTCTTCATTGAATTGATACTTAGCAACATTGGGGAAAATTATATTCTGTATTTTTTTTTCATTATGCAATCTTTGGTTTAAATAAATATACGCAACTCAGTACCTTCTGAGATATATACCCACCCACCAGGTAAGGATTGTACTTCATCAGACAAATTGCATGAAAACAAAAAGAAAACAATCAAGATACATCCATTTTTTATCATAATTATTTTGAAAATTATTTGGTTTCATTGCCTTATCTTATTTTCATGTACAATGCTGTCTCATGACTCATTATTGACTCTGATTTTTGAATTACAGTGTATTCGTTCTTCCGCCATCGACTGCTATATTGGTACCTGTAATATATGCGCCCCAATCAGATGCTAAAAAAGCCGCAAGTCCTGCTATTTCTCGCGGTTCTCCCAGACGACCTGCCGGAATTTCATGTTCCATGCTTTGTTTTGCTTGCTCTTCGGTAATATTCTGTTGCGCTGCTTTGCGTTGAATAATTGCATCCAATCTTCCCGTTTTTGTTGCTCCGGGTAAAATACAATTTACGGTAATATTATGTTTTGCAATTTCATTGGATAGTGTTTTTGCCCAGCTTGCCGTTGCACCACGTATTGTATTGGAAACACCAAGTCCGGCAATAGGTTGTTTTACTGACGTAGAAACAATATTCAGTATTCTCCCCCATTGTCTTTGTTTCATACCCGGCAATACCAATTGTGCAATTTTTTGATTAATCAGAATATGGGAACTAAATGCGGCTAAAAATTCCTCTGCTGTGGCATATTCAATTGCCCCCGGCGGCGGTCCACCCGTATTATTAACAACAATATCACAGACACCACCTTGCTCAATAAAATTCCTTACCACAAGTTCCACCAAAACAGGATCGGCATAATCAGCGACCAAAATATCATGGACTTGATTACCATTATTGGACAATGATGATTGTACTTGTTTTAATTTTTCAGCATTGCGTGCCAATAAAACGATATTAGCTCCACAGTCTGCAAACAATTGTGCTATTGCCAAACCAATGCCTTGTGTACTGCCGCCTATAAGTGCTGTTTTTCCATTTAGTGATATATTCATATTATTTTTCAAACCTATAATTTCTTAATGTATAATGCGTAAGAATATGTTGTACGCCTTTTGTTTTTTTTCCATTAGGATAAGTCAGGGTAAATTTAATTTCCGACGTTGCCATAGAATGTACTGGTATGCGATATACTTCGCTCAATTCCATTTTTGTAAACTGATTAATAACCGAACTCACAGTAGCCGTTTTATCCTTACCTTCTCCAAAGGAAATTTCGGCAATTCCTTGTCCCGTTGTTGTGAATTGAATGCCATGACATTTTACTCCGAGTGTATCAATATAACCTGTAAAGCGTGCCAAAGAAGCATAATTAACAAGAGGCACGGGAATACCATTTTCTATAAGATTTTCTTCGCCACCTACATCCCAAGTATTTTTACCTCTTACACAAGCTTTACCGATATGAGTAAATAAAATCGGTTGAAAAGCACCACCGGGACTAACTGCCGGCGTGATAGAGTCTATTGCTGCAATATCATACCGTTTTCCGGTGCTGTCAATTTCTACAAAAACTTTGCGCCCTGTCCATACGCTGTTCATCCTCATTTGATTGCGTATGCTCCCCTGCGATTCCTGTGCTGCATAGCCAATCATTTCAATACTGATGAGTGTGTGATTATTCGGTAATTTTTTGAGAATTATATATCGCCATGTCTCATTTCTTTCCTTGGATAATGTAGGAAATTCATCATAGACCATACTGTCTCGTGAATATGCATGATACACAAGGGTATCGCCGATACGAAAATCATAATTAAAACAAAATCTTTTATTGGCAAGACTATCGGGTAAATTATCGGAGATTTGTTTTTGTGCCATACTCTGTATGCTCATCAGAGATAATAAACATACTGCAAGAAAAATACAACGCATATCAATCCTTTTTTTTGCATGCATAATGGAAAGAAATATTCATTGAGGCAATGGCAGATTCTTGCTCCTTAACTGCTAATCCAATATCAGCTTCAATTTTCATTGATCCGATTACCGTCATTCCAGTTTTTTGATCTATATAATATCTGCCTTTGACCATTCCTTCCCCCTCCATCGCAATATCAATATTCATCTGCCGCATCTGCTGTTTGATGAGGAAATCTTTACTCTTAATATCAACAATGTAACATGATGCGCCGAGCGTATCCTGTTTGCCGATAAGAGTATATTCAATCATGGATTTCTGATCTTTGATGGATAATGGACCGGAAATATTTCCCAATAAACCATCTGCTTCTTTTTTCCATGTAGAACCGACACTGATACCATGTTCCGGCAATGGAATAAACAACATTGTGCTTCCGCGAAATGCAGCCGAAATTATTGCTGATATATTGGGATTTTCAAGATTCACATTCGGGGAAATATCTTTAGTGTATGACATAATATTGCATTTATTGCCAATGATTATTATATCGGAATATAAAGCATTATTGCTATGATTAACCACAGTATCTGCAATTCCGGCCATTGCCATACCATATATTTTTGTTTTCGCAAATGAACAAGAGCTTTTTCCTGTAAATGCCGTATTATTCTTCGAGGTGAAAATAATATGCTGTTCTGCTTCGGTAATTATCCCCGAGACCATATTCATTTCCGATAATTCTTGAATAAATGTTTGTTGCACATTATATGTATATGGTTTTGTCAGTGATGGTGCTAATACGATGTTTTGTAATGGATTATCTGCGGCAATGGCAGTCATCAACGATGATACAAATATTACCCATACTGCAAGAATTATTTTTTTCATAATAATCACAAAGATAATGGATCAGGATGTGCTTCGCGAATACGTGCTATAATTTTTTTTGCTGCATCAACAATATTCGTTCCCGGACCAAAAATTTCTTTTACACCATTTTCATAAAGAAAATCATAATCTTTTGGAGGAATCACCCCACCTGCAACGACAATAATATCATCTGCTTGTTGCTTGCGTAATTCTTGGATAAGCAAAGGAATCAGAGTTTTATGCCCCGCTGCTTGGCTTGAAACTCCCACAACATGCACATCACTATCAATAGCCATAAGTGCTGCTTCTTCAGGGGTTTGGAATAAGGGACCTATATCTACATCAAAGCCCAAATC
>JAFLBY010000214.1 GCA_017302855.1 Candidatus Kapaibacterium sp. | reverse complement strand
TTGGATTTAACTATAAATATAAAAATCCGGAGAGAGCACAAACATTGGTGGAAAATTATAGAGAACTTACAGATGATGATCACGAAAAAATAAGAAGTAATATTTTTTCTTACATTGTCCTTATTCAATTGTTTTGTATGTTCTGTTTTTTCTATCATTCTTCAATAGTAACATCAGTTATTAATCAGTTGAAGAATTATTTTTGAGGTAACTGACATTAATGATTATGGAGCACGTCACTATGATGAACTATCGGGCAGATCAACTACCGTCAAGTTTAGGAATTTTTTTATCGGTTTTTACCTTTCTTTTTCAAGACAGTAAATTCAACACGACGATTTATGGATTGTTTTTCTTGATTTTTTGCAGTACTTAACGGTTTTTGTTTTCCATAACCGCGAATTGTTAATCGTTCTTTTTCAATGCCTTGTGCAATCAGATATTCTTTTACCGCCATAGCTCTTTGTTTCGATAATTGCAGATTATAGCTATTGCTTCCTTGTTCATCGGTATGACCGCCAATCTCAATGGCAAGTTTTTTTTCTTTTTGCAATAATTGAATAAGCCGCTGTAATTCGGGAAATGAAGTCGGTTGAATTGTATAAGAATCAAAATCAAAGAAAATATTCTCAATAATGACAGATTTAGCTCCCCGCTTTATGGATTCTAAAGAGAGTAAAGTAAAAGTAAATGTGGTATCAGAAGCTGTTTGCATTGAACGAGTATCAATATTTTTGGCTTGAGGATAATATCCTTCTTTTTCAGCAAAAAAACCATATATTTTTCCTAATGGCAAAGCAATATAATAGGAGCCGTCTTGTGGATTGGATGATAATTCACCGATAGTTTTTCCTGTGGATAAATCTTCCCATTTAATTCTTGCTGCCAATGGTCGGGCTTGTTCATCTTGCACTTTACCTCGAACTGATGCCACATTGGCAGGTAAAAGTTCGGCAAAAACTTTGGCTTTCCAAATATCCCATCCACCTTTTCCGCCTTTGCGGTCGCGTGCCGCAAAATATATGGTATCTGTATTTACCGAAGCATGAAAGCCCCAGTCATCTCCGACAGTATTAATTTGTCTTCCCACATTAATCGGCGTACTCCATTCTGTCCATGAGTCCTCGCGTAAACGCACTGATTTATAAATATCCAATCCGCCAAATCCGCCATGACCATTACTTGAAAAATAGAGAGTACGTCCGTCGGGATGTAAAAACACTGATGTTTCAGCATAGGGTGTATTAATGGTTTTACCAAGATTTAATGGCTTTGTCCATCCCGAATCTGTTTTGAATGAAATATAAATATCGCTGTTTCCCCATGTTGTACCATGCAAAATATATCCCTGTTTAGGCACAAATTCTCCAATTGCTCCGGGTCTGTCACTTGTAAAAAGAAGTGCATGTCCATCCGGTGTTGGGCAACCACTCTCATCATGAAATTCACTGTTAATCGGCTTAGGTAATTGCATTAATGCAGACCACCCTTTGTCTGTTCGTTCTGATGTAAATATATCAAATCTGCCGAATGTCCCGGAAAATTCTCCCGACAAATATAGTGTATTATTATCTGTTGCAATATTATCAATGGTTTCTTGCCTTGCGGGTGTATTTATTGAAGTACCAATATTTTTGGATTTCGACCATGTACCATCGGATTTTTTTTCAGCAATAAATACATCTTCTTGTCCGAAACTGCCTTGTTTGCCGGAGGTACTTGTATAAAAATAACGCCCATCGGGGGAAGGGTTCGGATCCCACTCATTGGCATTACTATTTATGCTGTCACCCGCATTAACAATATCAATTTTAGGTTCGGGTTTAGTTAATAAAGTGATAATCCCGTCAATTATTTCTGTGCTGTCGCGAAAGTATTTTCGATAAAAGCGACATGTATCCGCAGCATTGTTCCAAAGTTCTTTGTGAATATCCGGCGCAATAAGTTTTTGTAAAGCAAGTATGGCATTATACTGAGGGGCATTTCTTTGTATATATTTTCTAAAAAGATGAATATTATCCGGTGTTGGGTTTTCAGATAAATCCAATGATT
The DNA here is from genome assembly GCA_017302855.1 of Candidatus Kapaibacterium sp. Taxonomy (GTDB): domain Bacteria; phylum Bacteroidota; class Ignavibacteria; order Kapaibacteriales; family UBA961; genus UBA2353. Next base: position 2,942 of record JAFLBY010000214.1, on the reverse strand, counting down.
GAAATGATTGTATATTCGGTTTTTTTGATGAAATGAATTGTATCTCAGATTCGGATTTTTCCGCAGCAATATGCGTAATTCTATATCCGGAATCAAGTAAATTCCGCATATATGATTTTGTTATCATGGAATCAATCAAGACAATTTGCGATTTTGAACGAGCAATGCTATTAAGTACAATTGCCCATGTGCCATAGTGATGCAGGGACTGTATGCGATATCCTTTGTTGATATAATTATTAACTGTTTTGTAGGGGAAAGTGTCGGAAATAAAATATGGTTGTTCAAAGAGAAACCATCCTGCTTTGTAATACATCGTTACCCACACACCATTTCCGCGAATAAGAGAAGAAAGTAAATATCCCTTTGCTCGCCATTCTTTAATTCGTTGATGGGGGAGTGAATCATCAATACATACAACTTGCTGAACATATTCCGTGCCCTGTGACATCACAAGTGTCCATACACCATTACCAAAATCTAATCCCGTAATTCTGTAATTTTTATCCCACATTTGTTCAATAAAACGTAAGGGTAGGGTATCGGCTACGGTATAACTTTGACCACCCAAATTTGTATGGGAACTTAATACCGTAGCCCATGTGGTATTCCCTTGGACAAGTGCTGTTATATGCCGCCCTTTATCCCAATTATTTTTTATGGTAGCTCTGGGCATCTCGTCTTGAATATGATATTCTTGTTCATAATATCCCGTTTGGGAAGTCAGAACCACAGCACTTAGTCCCGGAATTTTTTGGGCAAATAGAGAAGTAGTACACAGTATGCCGGCTGCAAACGCTATGAATATCATTGTAAAAAATCTAAGAAGAGCAGTCATTATTTTTCCCAATATGTATTCATAAGATTATAGCATACATAAAAAAAGGCAAACCCTTCGAGAGAATTTGCCTTCATTAAGAATAATTGGCTTAATTTGACGCAACGGATGTTGTGGTATGTGAAGCAACGCCATTTTTCGGTGGGCGCGGCGGTAATTCAATACCTGCAATAATTTTGTCAAGTTCTTCGCCATCAATAGTTTCGCGCTCTAAGAGCACCTTAGATGTTTTATGGAGTAAATCAATATTATCGCGTAATAATTTTTCTGCTCCATGCATTGAATTAATGAGAATTTTACGCACTTCATTATCAATGAGACGAGCAGTTTCTTCGCTATGATCGCGAGGTTGAGCAATTTCTCTTCCCAAAAAGACTTCTTCTTGTTTATGCGCAAAAGTAACGGGACCGACAGCATCGCTCATACCCCATTCACAGACCATTTTTCTTGCCAAAGCACTTGCACGCTCAAGGTCATTCCCTGCACCGGTTGTTAATTGGTTAAATACAATCATTTCCGCAGCTCGCCCAGCCAAGAGGGTAATAATTCTTGATTCGATATAATCTTTAGAATATGTATGTGAATCTTCTGTCGGTAAATAACTTGTTACGCCGAGTGCTCTGCCACGTGGAATAATGGTGACTTTATGAACAGGATCGCTATGTGGTAAAAATTTACCGGCAAGTGCGTGACCCATTTCATGATATGCCGTAATTTCTTTTTCTTTTTCGGATATGACCATGCTTTTTCTTTCTACGCCCATGAGAATTTTATCTTTTGCATTTTCAAAATCCTCATTTTGGACAAAATTACTATTGCGTCTTGCGGCATAAAGAGCAGCTTCATTGACTAAATTAGCAAGGTCAGCGCCGCTTAATCCGGGAGTTCCGCGAGCAATATTTTCCAAATTAATATTCGGGTCAAGAGGTACATTTTTTACATGTACTTTTAGAATTTGTTCGCGACCTTTTACATCTGGTCTGTCAACGACGACTTGTCGGTCGAAGCGACCCGGACGTAAAAGAGCGGGGTCTAATACATCAGGGCGATTTGTTGCCGCAATAACAATAATGCCGCCATTATTTTCAAAACCATCCATTTCGACAAGGAGCTGATTAAGTGTCTGTTCACGTTCATCATGACCACCACCCAGACCCGCACCGCGATGCCTGCCCACTGCATCAATTTCATCAATAAATATAAGGCAGGGTGCACTTTTCTTTGCATTATCGAAGAGGTCGCGCACACGGCTTGCACCTACACCAACGAACATTTCCACAAAGTCAGCGCCGGATATAGAGAAAAAAGGAACATTAGCTTCACCTGCAACTGCGCGTGCTAAGAGCGTTTTACCGGTTCCCGGAGGACCCAATAATAAGACACCACGCGGAATTTTACCGCCAAGGCGCTGGAATTTTAATGGCTCACGTAAAAATTCTATGATTTCACGCAATTCTTCTTTTGCTTCTTCCACACCAGCCACATCAGCAAATGTTTTTCTATTTGCTCCATGCTCATTGACTAAACGAGCACGCGATTTACCGAATGAAAAGATTCCGCGAGAACCGCCACCGGCACCGCCATTGGACATTTTCCTCATGACAAAGATATAGACACCGATAAGTGCAACCCAGGGCAGAAAACTCATGACAAATGACCAGAATGTAGAGTCACTTTCTTCATAAGTCCATGAAATCCCTTTTGTTGCCCATAATTCTTCGGTTTTTGAGTCCAAGACACCAAGTTTTGTCGTAAAATGTTTAACAGCAATAGCTCTACCATCAATCATAATTGTTTTTTCTTCTTTGAGAGTGCCATGGAACTCAAAATCATTCAACTGTGATTTATAAATTTTAGCTGATTGAATGGCATTTTCATTGAGAAAATCAACGTATTTTGTGTAGGAAATGGGAAATGTTTGCGTTTTTCCTCCATTGACAAGAACATAGACAATAATGACAGCAGCAAAGAGCGCACCCCATATCATTATTGAGCGTAGGATTTTAGTAAACGGTGTTTCGCCATTATTATTCCCCGAAGAGTTCGAGGGTTGGCGCGGTTGGAAACGATTTGAGCCATTGGGCGGTAATGAATTGTTGCACAT
>JAFLBY010000213.1 GCA_017302855.1 Candidatus Kapaibacterium sp. | reverse complement strand
AAAAAACAAAGCACAGGTAAACACATTCATGACAAAAGTGCAACGTGAAGTCAGCGTCATGTTTGATAATATTCTGAAAAATGATATGGAAGATATGTTTGGCAAACTGTTTACTGATTCAGAAATTAAAGAGATTCTTGCGTTTTATGAAAGCCCGACGGGCAAAAAACTTCTCAATATCACAAACCCTCTTTCTCAACAAATCACCAAATTGATTGAAAAAAAGTACACTCCACAGCTCACTCTTACTTTACAAAACGAAGCACGCAAAGTCACACAATCAAAGTAAAATATCATGAACAATAATAATATAAAACGATACGAACGTAGAGAATTTATTAAAATTCTTTCTATTGCAGCAGCAAGTTGTGCAAGTACATGCCTGTATGCTTGCAGCGAAAGCACCAGTTCTCCTGTTACTCTGACAGGAAAAAAAATAGAAGTACGCTTAGAAGACAATACTACATTACTCACCGTCGGCGGTTCTGTTCGCAAAACATTTTCGGAAGTAAATAATGGAAGACCGGTACTTATTGTCAGAACTTCAGAAACATCGTTTCGCACTATGACAATGGTATGTACACATCAGGGTACAACGATAAATAATCCGTCAGACAATAAAAAAGTAATTTGCCCGAATCATGGAGCACAATTTAGTATAGCCGACGGTAATTTTGGAAAAAATATCGGCGGTCAATCCACTGCTGATTTACAGACATTTGAAACAACATTTAACCCAACGAACAACACTCTCACAATTACATTTTAAGAAAATCCGGATAAAGCGTGCTATTAAACTAAAATTATTATGAAATCTATTCCATCTTTAGCTAGTATTGAAGGGCGGGCTTTATTACACGCAGCATATAAAGAATTACGTTATGAACGAAGGAACGGAATGTTTTCGACTCTTATTATCTGCTGGAGAATATGTACTACGGAACAGTCTTTTTCTCGATATACTTCCATAGATTATTCTATGGAGGAACCATTGGGAATAGTATCGGGTACTTCATTGTGGATGCAAGAAATAATTAACCGATTTCATTTTGCAACCGTAAATTCTTTTGTGTATTTTGGGGCAGCTATCTTGCTTGTTGTCATTGGTTTACGTAGAGTTTTTGACGCAATGGTTCCCGACACCGTAGTAATTTCGTCAATTGTCTTAGAAGCGATGATGTTGATTTTTATGTTTGTTGTCATGTTTTTCACACCCTCTGATGCGGAGGATATTGCTTTAGAAAACAAAGATGAGCATAAAGACCCCCTAGATGAAATTGTGAGAGAAATAGGCGAAATTTCCCGTGACTATGCTTCAATTTCCGTACGATTAGACTCTATTGCGGATAACTTAGAAACAATAGTCAAAATTCAAGAAGAATTAACGGGCGCAACCCATACTGCAATTCGCACTGCTACCGCTGCTGTTGCTCCCAATCCGGAATTATTACAAACGATGCAAATGACTACTACGGCATTAAAAGAATTAACAAGAACTGTTCAACAAGTTACAGAGGCAGCCAACAGCATTGAAAAAGCAAATATAGAACAAGCCGTTCGCAATGAATTAGCACGAATAATTGGTAACAACATACAAAACAATCATGCGTAACAGTCTTAATAGAAGACCTTTTGTAGAAATATATTTTGTTCTCTATCTTTCGGCTTTGGTATTACTCTTGCCAGACGGACCTACAGAACAGTCAAAAGATAATGCCGACATTCTTTCCGCTGTTCTCCAACAATCGTTTAATGCCATTCCTGAACAACCTGTGTTAAACTGTATTATTGATGCAGAAAATACTAATAACATAATTCACTTCGATTCACTTAATCATATTCTGTTTGGCGGCTCAATCAAAGATCTTGAATACGAAGCAATTATCGAGGACTTAATGACAAACGAACAACTCGTTTTAGTAAAAGATCGCATTTCACCGTCGCCGATGTTTTCGCTACAGTATATTCAAGCATCTCAAACAGCTCGTTTTTCTTGGAAACCCCCTTTACAATATGATAAAAAAGATCACTCTTTTATCGTAAAAATTCGTGCCTCCGCAACACCTACTTCATTTAATGGTAATATTGCATTAGATAAAATGATGCAAGAATCGGGAACCAAAGTAACGACAGAAACGTCGTTCATGATAAACATAGTTTATAAAAAAAGTGGCGACCCCGCTACCAATCCGATAGCCCAAAAAGATACATTATTTGTTCTGCCGCAAAACAACACACAAAATGCAACAAATAATTCGGGAGCACAGGTATCACTTGCGATGTTCACAGCCCAACCACAACTTGAGCAAATTCAATCTATATCAACAGCACAATGGCACAATAGCGTATATTTAGGTGGAATTAATAATTTGGCTGATTTAAAAAGAACACCGATTGTTAGAATTGACGGCAGTGGAGTGCAACAAGGTGGCACGGCTGAAATTGCCGAAGTCCGAGGTAATCAAATTATACTCAGTGGACGCACACCATTAGCCGGTTTGATGAAAGTCAATGTCATTGCAGAACGCCGAGCTGACGCTAAGCAAGTGTCCACCACATTTATTGTTGAAACCCAACCGATGCAATCACCCATTTTACCTACTGAAATGAATCCGGGTATCACCTATACTTTTGACCCCAAAATGCCACAGTCACTCTCCATAGATTCTAGAGCATTGCTGCGCTATTCCAACGGCACAGATATCGTTTCAAGTCCAAAGGGGTCACCGTTTACTTATACTCCCTCTTTATCGGACACAGGCAGAACACTCTATTTTGAACGATGGTTTGGCGGAAAAAAATCCGGACAATCCATTGCTATCGTTGTAAAAGATTATCCCGCGCCCGAAATAGTGGACATCGTCCCCACAGGTCAAGACAATGTAATACAAGTAAAAACAAGGTGTTATGGATTAGTAAAAGGTAAAAAAAACGAAGTCAAAATCGAGATTACCGAAGGGAATGGTTCAGTCCGTGATTTACGTGGTTCTATTCAGTACTTAGAAAACAATGTGACAATTCAGACTTTTAAAATTACTACTGTGGGGGTCGTAAAGTTTAGGGCATTTGACCAACGAGGTGTTCGTTCAACAATCCGCAAAGGCGGGGAATAGATTATTGCAACAACTATCGTTTCTCGTTTCTGTTCTGTATTTTTGTAATCGAATAAAGTTCTCAATGTATGAACTTATCACATTCACCGAAATCAAGGATTAACATACTATGAAAAAAATATTGGTCTGGCTTCTCTTCATTGTAACGTACTTTGGTATGTATGGAGAAGCGTTATCGTTGACCACACCCAATATATTGGCAAAAAAAAGCAATGGTTTTTTGCGTAATATTGGACAATGGGATTCAACGATACTCTTTGTCAATAATATATTTAGTCGGCAAAAACAAATTCTTACAGCCAAAAGTTGTTTAACTCTTGGGGAATTTACCACCCCCCCGTCACAATCATTTTTCATAGACACAGAGCATAATAAATACTCACAATACAGCATAGGTTTGCGTTTTGATGATGCTTTATCATTTATCAAAGAAAAAAAGACAGTACATAGTAATACCCATTTTATTGGCAGTGATAAATCCGTTCATAATGTGCCACTCGTCAAAACTCTCGAAGCATTTATAGGGAACAATTACTGTGAGATCACAATTGATGAAAATGAAAATACTGTTTATACAATCATTATTAAATCAAATACCACTTTTCAATACTATATTGACGGAATCAAAAATATACAGAGAGAAAATAAGTTCGCAAAAGGAAATACACCTCTTGGTGAAGTGTTCATTAGCGAGCCACATTTAACTGCTCTCACGGATAAAGGCGAATATAAATCAATACCATTTGAATGGGAAATAGGAAATGATGGTAAATGTTCCATCATAGCTTCAGAATCAATATTTTCAGAATTACGGCTTGTGCTGACTCAACCGAGTTTTTCATCATTACTCAATGGCTCGAACGATGATGAAGCAAGTTCGGTGCAAGTGGATTCTTCGAGATTTATCTATGTCGCCGGGGAAACAAATTCGCAAGATTTCCCCATTACTGCCGGAGCATATCAAACCACGCTCAAAAATTCGCGCGACTGTTTTATTGCTAAATATTCTCCTGACGGTTCTCAACTGATTTATTCTACATTTGTTGGCGGTGATGGTATTGACCGCGCTTTGGATATTGCCGTACACAATGATGGGAAAGTGTATATCACCGGTTCAACAACATCTGATAATTTCCCATTATCTACCAATCCATTTCAAAACAAAAGAAAAAATTTAGACCAAGGAAGTGATGCCTTTATTGCTGCATTACAAAGTGATGGAAAATCATTACTCTACAGTTCGTACTTTGGCGGTCAGTTCAATGATGTGAGTGAAAGTATTGTTTCAGATAAATCAGGTTTTATTTATATTACCGGTAAAACCGACGGACCAAAAGAATTCCCCATAAAAAATGCCTTCCAAACTGTATTTGGTGGTGGAACAAGCGATGGTTTTATTACAAAATTCTCGCCTGATTTATCATCAATTATATATTCCTCATTTCTCGGTGGTGAGTTAGATGATTATCCAAACGCCTTAACTGTTAATGACTCAGGTTCGGTGTTTGTTGTTGGTCAAACCCAGTCGCGAAAGTTTCCGGTCACGCCATTTACAGTATCAAATGTATTTGCAGGCGGCATTTTTGACTCATTTATCATACGAATATCTAATGATGGTTCTTCAATTTCTTATTCAGCACTTATCGGAGGTTCAGGAGACGATATTGCAACAAGTATTGTAACGGATATTTTCGATAATGCTTATGTAGTGGGCAATAGTAATTCTGCCAATTTTCCAATTACAGTCATTGCAGCCGACACATCGTACAATGGTAAAACAGATGCTTATTGTTACAAACTTTCGCCCAATGGCGGACGTTTTTTATTCAGCAGTTTCATTGGGGGCACTAATGATGAATATGCTCGCAGTGTTAGCATTGACCCATGTTTTGCTGTGTATATAAGCGGCTATACAAACTCAAACGATATACCGATAAGTGATAACCCCATACAAAACCAATTAGGGGGCGAATTTGATGGTTTTCTCACAAAAATAAATGCTGACGGAAATTTATTTGTGTATGGAACATATATAGGTGGCTCTTCCGATGATAAATGTTTAGCAAGCACAGTTGATTCTACCGGTGCGGTAATGCTTGTTGGTTACACAACCTCAGCTAATTTTCCGTCCCAAACATCGTACAAAGCTAAAAAAGAT